>DASTYM010000575.1:0-2294 GCA_035764995.1 Cyclobacteriaceae bacterium
CTGCGTCTTCTTCAGCACTTAATCCAACGATGACAGTAGACGGAAGATCAATCACCGTAGAAGACGATGCAAAGACTGGCCTGAAAATGGGAAGAGTAAAATTCACGGCAACCGGTGGAGCTTATGATCCTAAGACTTTAACAGCCAGAAAAACCTTTAAGGCTAATATTACATTACCTGACACTACTTATTCAGAAGATGTAGAATATTTTGTTGCAAAACCCGTTATAAGGATAACACAAGGTAATGCACCAACACTCTATATGGGCTGCGGAAACAGAGTAATGATTGAAGTTCCTGCGCTTGGAACAAGTTATAATCCATCTTTCGGGATTACCGGTGGAGAAATTGTAAAAGGTTCTAAAATT
This sequence comes from Cyclobacteriaceae bacterium, assembly GCA_035764995.1. Taxonomy (GTDB): domain Bacteria; phylum Bacteroidota; class Bacteroidia; order Cytophagales; family Cyclobacteriaceae; genus UBA2336. The sequence continues at coordinate 369 of DASTYM010000575.1, forward strand.
GGGGAGGTGATTATCATACCAAATCAGCGGAAGGTTAACGTTTCAGTGAGCAACTCAGGATCAAACCTGGGTAGCGAACCATTCGATGTGAAGCTGGTTCCTCGCCCTCGCATCGTGGCAAAAGATAATAACGGCCGTGATATCGATTTGAAAAATGGAGTTAAAGCAGGTGGTATTGCCGGATTAAGAATAAATGCGGAAGCTGATGCAAACTTCAAAGAAGAAGTACCGAAGGATGCCAATTTCAGAATTCGTAATATGACAATCATTCTTGCGCGCGGGACACAACGTGTTCAAGAACAGACATTGACCACCGAATTAGTGGATCTGTCGGCTTGGAGATCTCTGATGAGACCTGGCGACAGGATTGTAGTTGAACCAAAAAATGCAGTACGAATGACATTTAAAGGTGGTACTGAACCTGTTGTACTAACAGGTCAGGATATCATAAACATTCCAGTTAATTAAAAGAAACTATGATGAAAGCGTTGAAGGGTATTGTTGTGCTTGCATTGTTTGCTGCCCCGCTTGGCGTTATCGCACAGCCGGAGGAAGTTCAGTACAATCCAAATTCGCTGAATCCGATTCCGCGGTATGAGCACTTGTATAAGCTAAGAGTATGGAGAATTATTGACTTGCGTGAGAAACAAAACAAAGGTTTCTTCGCTCGTAACGGGGAGATTAGCAAGCTTATCCTGGATGCAGCCAAGTCGGGAGAACTTGCAGAAATCTATAAGTCTGACTCGTTAAAGCAGAAGTACACCAAAGATGAGTTCATCGCTCAAAACGTTTCTCAACAAGGTCAATCATTCCCTGCATGGGATCCTGCTAATACCTATTATCTGAATGACGTGGTTTCTTTCAACGGAAAAAACTACGAAAGCCAGGTGGATAATAATACAGGCATAAACCCAAGCACACCTACAGGTGGTGAGTGGTTAGCCTCTACACAAGGTAAAGCACAGGATTACTTACCCCGTGAAGTGTATCGTGTCAACCTGGCTGAAGATGTAATTTTTGATAAGAGAAGATCTCGCCTATACTACGACATCCAGTGTCTTGAATTGCAGGCATTCGACCAAAATACCGGAACCTTCAAAACATTGGGATGGTTCAAGTACAAGGATCTCGAAAAGCTTTTCAGAAATAACATCGACAAAGCTATTTGGTTCAACAGACAGAACACAGCTGAAAATAAGAACTATGCAGATGCATTTTTGTTGAGATTGTTCAAAGGGGTTATCTACAAAATTGAAAACCCTGATGACGATGACATCGAAAGCATATATCGTAACAACCAGCGTCCGTACTACGAATCGGTTTGGGCTCGCGAGTGGGCGGAAATGATGCTCATGGAAAAAGAACACAACCTTTGGGAATTCTAAGAACCTAAAGGTGTTAAAAATGGAAAGCCTCGTAAATTTTACGGGGCTTTTTCATTTCCCTTAATGAGCTGAGCTTTGCTCGTTCCAACGATCTTTTCTATCTCTTCGAAAGAAGCAGCCCTTATCTTCTTGACGGATTTGAAGTGACTGAGCAGCTTTTCTATAGTCTGCTTACCCACTCCTTTCAGGTCATCCATTTCAGTTTTGATAAACACTTTGCTGCGTTTTTGCCGGTGAAAGGTGATGGCAAACCGGTGTGCCTCATCGCGTATAAACTGTAGCAATCGAAGCCCTTGTGATTTTTTATTAATGAGCAGCGGAATTTGATCTTCAGGGTAATAGATCTCTTCTAATTTTTTAGCAATACCTGCTATAGGCACTCTTCCGTAGAGCCCTAATTCTTTCAAAGCATCACAGGCACTGCTGAGTTGTCCCTTTCCACCGTCAATTAAAATTAAGTTTGGTAATAGGTGACTCTCCTGTAAAATTCGATAGTACCTTCTGTACACGATTTCTTTCATGGACGCAAAGTCATCAGGAC
>DASTYM010000576.1:0-21405 GCA_035764995.1 Cyclobacteriaceae bacterium
TAACCAAGTTTGATGCTACACTCTTCAAAACGAAGTTTGCCTGCGAGTTGAAAAACTTTGAGATCGGCAACTTTATGGACCGGAAGGAAGCCCGAAAAATGGACCCTTTCGCTCAGTATGCCATGGTGGTAGCCGATGAAGCGATTAAAGATTCAAATCTTCCGGTGTCAGAACTAAACCCTCACCGTGTTGGTGTTATTTGGGGATCTGGCATCGGAGGATTATGGACTTTCCAGGAAGAAGTGAAGTCGTACGCGAAAGGTGATGGTACGCCTCGCTTTAACCCTTTCTTCATTCCAAAGATGATCCCCGATTTAAGTGCGGGTCATATTTCTATCAAGTACGGGTTCCGCGGACCCAATTTTGTAACCGTATCAGCTTGCGCGTCTTCTACCAATGCCATTTACGATGCCTACACCTACATCCGCTTAGGAAAAGCTGATATTATAGTATCAGGCGGTTCAGAAGCTGCTGTAACAGAAGCTGGTATGGGTGGATTTAACTCCATGAAGGCCCTTTCAGAACGCAACGATTCACCTGAAACTGCATCAAGACCTTACGATAAAGATCGTGACGGTTTTGTGCTGGGAGAAGGTGCAGGCGCACTCATTCTGGAAGAATACGAACATGCTAAAAAACGTGGAGCAAAAATTTACTGTGAAGTTATCGGTGGCGGTATGTCAGCTGATGCTTATCACATTACTGCCCCTCACCCGGATGGTGAAGGTATTACCCAGGTGATGATTAATGCATTGCAAGATGCGGAGATCAAACCTGAACAAGTTGACTACGTTAACACCCACGGCACCTCGACTCCGCTCGGTGATCTCGGAGAGATAAGAGCCATTCAAAAAGTATTTGGTGAGCATGCCTACAAAATGAACATCAGCTCTACCAAATCCATGACAGGCCACTTACTGGGAGCTGCAGGTGGAATTGAAGCCATTGCTTGTATCCTGGCACTCACAGAAGGCGTTGTCCCTCCTACCATCAACCACTTCAATGATGATGAAGGTCTGGATCCAAAATTGAACCTCACATTCAACAAAGCACAAAAGCGTGACGTGAAGATTGCACTGAGCAATACGTTTGGTTTTGGAGGTCATAATGCCTCGATTCTTCTTAAGAAAATCTAATCCTTTTTAAATAAGTAGGCAGTAGGCAATTTGCAGTAGGCAATGTCCGGATATTATTTTTGCCTATTGCCTATTGCATACTGCCTACTGTTTGCCTACTAATATTCGAGTATTCCTGCTAAATTAGCCCCCATATTCACCAACCGATTAAGATCACTGAGCTGAATGTGGCGCTTACTGAAACTTCCGAAGAAGAAACCTCAGACACCCGATAAAAAAATCGTTGCAGCTATTCAAACTATTGCAGGATTTACGCCCAAGAATCTTGAATTGTATCGGCTGGCAACGCGTCATAGTTCTATCGCCAAGGAAGATCGTAATGGATTTAAGGAAAGCAACGAGCGACTGGAGTATTTAGGTGATGCCATTCTGGGTGCTGCAGTGGCTGATTTTCTTTTCAAAAAATTTCCTTACAAAGATGAAGGCTTTCTCACTGAAATGCGATCACGTATTGTAAACCGGGAATCATTAAACCTGTTGGCACGCAAAATTGGCGTGGGCAACATTGTTCAGTTTGATCAAAAAAATACTCAACTCCAGCAAGTTATTCTCGGGAATACCCTGGAGGCCATTGTCGGAGCCGTGTACCTTGATAAAGGATATTTAAAGTGTAAACAATTCGTTATCACGAAATTGATTTCGCCTTATTACGATTTAGACGAGCTCGTTAACTCCAATTCAAACTTTAAAAGCAAACTAATTGAGTGGGGACAACGCGAAGGGAAAGAAGTACGTTTTGAAATTGTAAGTGTTCAAAAGGGAAAGCTCCACAAGGAATTTACCGCGCAGGTTTTTGTTGCCGGTGAAGCATCTGGCACGGGCTTTGGAAACAGCAAGAAAAAAGCGGAGCAGGATGCAGCTTTTAGAACGTGTGAGAAGTTGAGTATACTGAAAAATTTAGTGGCTAGTAGTTAGTCCTTAGTATTGAGTAATGAGTAATGAGTCCTGAATATTGAGAAAATTATTGAAGTTAGAAGGTAAAAATTAGAATAGAATTTGAATGACCGCAAAACAGACAACCTCTAACTCGCCAAATCAAAAACTTGGAACTTTAAAGATTGCCGGTGCAACACTCAATCAAACTCCGTTAGATTGGGCTCACAATACACAAAACATTATCGGTGCCATTGAACGGGCACGGAAAGAGAAGGTTCAAATTCTTTGTCTTCCCGAGCTTTGCATCCCCGGATATGGTTGTGAAGATTTATTTCTAAGCGACTGGCTTTCTGAAAAAGCGTGGGAAGAGCTACAGAAAATAAAATCGTACTGTAAAGAAATCATCGTTTGCATCGGACTGCCCGTTCGGTTCAATTCGATCACCTATAATGGTGTTTGTGTTATAAGCAATGGCAAAATTCTCGGCATCACACTTAAACAAAACCTGGCGATCGATGGCGTTCATTATGAAACACGCTGGTTCCAGGAATGGATACCCGAAAAAATAATCGAACTCGAAAGAGGCTCGGAAAAAATTCAAACAGGCGATCTCATTTATGAAGCACACGGTATTACGTTTGGATTTGAGATCTGTGAGGATGCCTGGATCAAAAACCGCCCCGGCTATAACCTTTCTAAACGAGGTGTTAACTTAATTCTGAATCCAAGTGCCAGTCACTTTTCTTTGGAAAAAAGTCTCATACGGGAAAAACTGATAACCGATAGCTCTGTTACATTTAACTGTGCCTATTTGTATGTAAACCTTTTGGGTAATGAAGCAGGGCGAATGATCTATGATGGCGATATCATTCTTGCCCACGATGGGAAATTATTAGCACAGAACAATCGACTATCATTTCAATCGCTTAATCTACTTACCTACGATTTCGATTTCCAAAATCTCTCCAACAACAAACCACAAAAATTCACTGATAACAAAGAGAAAAACGAAGAACTAGCTCAGGCCGCTTCATTGGCACTGTATGATTACCTGCGAAAAAGTAAAGCAAAAGGATTCGCATTGTCTTTGAGTGGCGGAGCAGACTCATCCATGTGCGCTGTGTTAGTTGTAGAAATGATCAAGCGCGCAAGCCGGTCGTTGGGATGGGATGCTTTCTGTAAAAGTATTGGTCAGGACCCGAAATCTTTTAAGGAAGAAACCGCCACCAGCAAACTTTTGACTTGTGCTTATCAAGCCGCCAGGAACTCTTCAGATACAACACTCCATGCAGCACAGCAATTGGCACAATCGATTGGCGCTGAGTTCCATCATTGGAGTATTCAGGATGCTGTTGATGGGTATATTCAGAAAATTGAAAAAGCGCTGCAGCGCAAAACAACCTGGGAGACTGACGACATCAGTTTGCAAAATATTCAGGCTCGTTCACGCTCACCCATTATCTGGATGCTGGCCAATATCAAACAGGCAATTCTACTCACGACTTCGAACCGAAGTGAGGGTGATGTTGGATACGCCACCATGGATGGCGATACCAGCGGAAGTCTAGCTCCCATTGCGGGAATTGATAAGACCTTGATTTTGCAGTGGCTTAAATGGGCAGAAAAAAATCTTGGATATACGGGACTTCATGCCGTGAATTCACTTCAACCGACAGCTGAATTAAGACCACTCGAACGGCATCAAACAGACGAGGCCGACCTCATGCCCTATTCAATACTGAAAGAAATTGAACGACATGCGATCATGGAGAGAAAATCTCCCACGCAAGTCTTTCATGCCATGCTCCCCAATCATTCAGACCGACAGCAACTGAAAAACTACATCAAGAAGTTCTTCAAACTGTGGTCGGCCAATCAATGGAAGCGTGAACGGTTTGCCCCTGCTTTTCACCTCGATGAACTGAATGTTGACCCCCGTACCTGGTGCAGGTTCCCCATCCTGTCATCCGGGTTTGCCGAAGAACTTGCCGCGCTGGATTCGCTGTAAGTGCCGTTATTAAGTCCAAACCTTGAACTTTAAACCCTGAACGCAGTATATTGCGACCTTAAATTTTGAATTGAGCTGTTATGAATCTGTTTAGTTACATCATTTGGAATGCCTCCCCCGATATATTTACTCTTCCAATACCCTTTATCGACAAAGAACTTACCCTTCGGTGGTACGGACTTCTTTTTGCACTGGGCTTTTTAATCAGCCAGCAGATCCTGTATTATATTTTCAAAAAAGAGGGAAAGCCTGAAAAAGATGTTGATACACTCACTATTTATATGGTGGTTGCAACCGTTATTGGTGCACGCCTCGGGCATGTACTCTTTTACGAACCTGAACGCTACCTTTCAAACCCAATCGATATCTTGAAAATTTGGGAGGGAGGTTTGGCCAGTCATGGTGCTACCGTTGGGATCTTGTTCGCGCTGTGGTTGTATGGCCGCAAGAAATTACCGGGCCAAAATTATCTTCAAACGCTCGACCGTATTGTTATTCTTGTTGCATTAACAGGAGCTCTCATTCGCTTTGGAAATTTCATGAACTCTGAAATTATTGGTAAACCAACACACTCCGATTCCGGAGTTGTCTTTACACGCACGGTTACAGAAGTGTTGAAAAGCGATGACGCAGTAAAAGATGTTAAGTACATACAGGTAGACACGGCCTCTAACGAAGAAGGCTACAGACCGGTAAAAATATTGATCGAATTTAGCGAAGGCGATAACTCATATGATGATTACGCGCAGTATGTTGAAGGACGCGTTAATTCATTTTTGTCGTTCAATTCATATGTGCGAGAGCATATCAATCAAACCGGTTATGTCAAATACAAGATCAGTCAGGATGAGTCCCAAAAATATTATGCGATCATCAACACCTTCGCGATACCACGCCATCCGGCACAGTTGTACGAATCGATATCCTGCATATTCCTTTTTGCGTTTTTATTGTGGATCTGGACTAAGCACAAGGAGAAACTTGCCGAAGGAAGACTCTTCGCTATTTTCCTGATAGTTTGTTTTGGACTTCGATTCTTATACGAATTCCTGAAAGAAAACCAGGTAGAATTTGAAAACAGTCTTGCCTTAAATATGGGTCAGCTACTCAGTATACCGTTGGTACTGCTGGGTTTTTACATGCTTTACAGATCTTACCAAAAAAAAGAAGCTTAACCAGGCAATAAACTTTTATTAACGTGTCGACTCAAACGGTTCATGATGCTGGCAGTTATTTACGGGATTTTGTTATCAGTCGGGCACCCCGAATCAAAGGGAGTGGTGCTGCCCTTTGCTGATACCGTAAAAGCTTCAACGCGAAATAAAGTATCTCAAACAGATACTGCCACGCGCTTTCTTGAGGTAAACAGAATTCTCATCACGGGAAATAAACTTACCCGCAACTCAATCATTCTTCGTGAGTTATCTTTTAAGAAGGGTGATGTCATCAGTGAAGCTGTTTTACCCAAAGTGATCGAGAAGGACCAGCGAAAATTGTTTAACCTTCACTTGTTCAACACGGTTACAATCACTCCCCTTGATCTGAAAAATGGGCAAATTGATTTCTTAGTCGAAGTAGACGAACGGTGGTATACCTTTCCGGTTCCCATCTTTCAGTTATCCGACAGAAACTTCAACGAATGGTGGGAAAACTACGATCACGATTTGAGCCGCGTGAACTACGGCCTTAAACTTTACCAGTACAACATGTGGGGCCGCAATCAAACGCTCACCTTAACGGCACAGTTTGGATTTCAGAGGCGTTTTCAGATGATGTATAAAATTCCGTACATCGACAACAACCAAAAAGCCGGACTCATTTTTGAAATGGATTTTATTGATGCCAAAAACGTTGCCGACAGCACGATGGAGCATAAACTGCGTTACGTCAAATATGATCACGTGCTCCGAAACACAAAGGGTATCGGGCTCTCCTACACCTATCGCAACAATTTTTACATCTTCCATAAGCTGAAGTACGAGTATCGGGTAACCGCCATCAGTGACACCCTTCAAATGCTGAACCCCAATTACCTTGGTTCCGAAAAAGACAATCAACAATTCGATGCCATTACGTATGAATTCACGTCCGATCACCGTGATGTACAGGCCTACCCGCTGAAAGGCTATATGGTTTTCCTTCACCTTGAACAATATGGCGTTGCGGTGAATCAAGACTTCCAAAAAACTGAAGGATACCTGAGCCTGTCCGGACACCTCGACTTAAAGAAACATTTTTACCTCTCAAACCAGGCGTATGTCTATTTGAGCACTCCTGATGAAATCCCCTACTTCAATTATGGTGGCCTTGGGTATAACAGAACTTTCGTTCGCGGTTACGAGATTTATGTGATTGAAGGCCCGCGCTTTTACCTGAACAAGACAACCTTGAAGAAAAGAATTTTCTATCACCTGTGGGAAACAGAGAATTCAATCATCCCACAGTTCAATCATTTCCCGCTCGCCATTTACCTGAAGGCTTATGCAGATTTTGGGTACGTAGAAAACTACCCTGTTTACCGAAGAAGTGAAGTGAACACCCTGTTTTCCGACAAGCTTATTGGTGGTGCTGGTATTGGTTTAGACTTTGTAAGCGCTTACGATGCCGTGCTGCGTGTCGAATACACCTACACGCCCGAGAACAAAGGAGGATTTTTCTTTCACCTGAAGAAGGAGTTTTAGAGTCTGTTTACTAGATTTGGTTATAGATTGATTTTTCTTGAAAAGCCTGCTTTGTTTATTCATAGCAACTTTCCTGTCAATCTCCCCATGCAACAGTCAAAGTGCTTCTACCCTGCTTGGGGCTCGTGCTAACGGAATCGGTTATGCCACATCCACCTTGTTCGATACTTGGGGCGTTTTCAATAATATCGCTGGCACCTCAAAAATTAAAAACATCTCTGTTGCGTGTACCTATGATGCACATCCCTCTTTAACAGGAGCAAATCGTACAGCCGCAGCTTTAATCATTCCGATCCGAACGGGAGCATTTAGCACCGGTGCGTTTCGATTCGGAGATAATATTTACAACGAACACATCCTGACTGTCGGATTCAGCAATCAATTTGGATTAGCTGCCTTAGGTGCACAGGCAAATTACATTCAATATTGGGCCGAAGGGTTTGGAAGTAAAGGTGTGTGGAGCATTAACATGGGAGGAATTGCAGAGCTTACAAAACAAATTTCAGTTGGCGCCTACATTCAGAACATCAATCAACCGGAAATTAATGAAGAAGAGAAACTTCCTACTAAACTGGTCGCGGGATTTGGCTTTAAGCCAATCGAAAAAGTCTTTATAGCAACAGAAATTGAAAAGGACTTGGAGTATGATGCCACGTGGAAAACCGGGATCGAATACAAATTCAACAAAAAATTCATTGCAAGAACCGGGTATAATATCAATCCCAGTGCTGCATTTTTTGGTCTTGGGTTTAACAGCGCTCATTTTGCAATTGACTATGCCCTCCAACATTCTCCCTCTCTCAGCTTGAGCCATCAGGCATCGGTATCATTTCAGTTAGGTTCAAAATGAGAATCAGCAACTCAATAGGATTACTGATTCTTATTTTACCTCTTCCTGTTTATTCACAGGAGCAGGTAAAAAAAGAAGTTGATCTTGAAATTCTAGCCGATCAACTTTTCGGGTTTCAGGATTTAGATTTAAACTATGAAGAGTTATACGAAAATATGGCTCTGCTTTTGTCGAATCCTATTAATCTGAATAAAGCAGGTGCTGAAGAACTCCGATTCCTGAATATTTTGTCAGAATCACAAGTTCAAAGTTTTATCAACTATCGAACAGAAAATGGAGAGTTGCTGTCAATCTATGAACTTCAAACTATTCCCGGTTTTGATTCAATTGTGATTAACAAGATTATTCCATTTGTAAACGTTGAAGATGCAACTCCCCTTGGATCACTTTGGAAACGAATTCGTCAGGAGAAAAATAATTACCTCCTGATCCGATATGGAAAGACGTTAGAGACCAAAGCAGGATTTAATGAAACCACCAACGCTGAGAACCAGTTTCGGGGAAACTCAAACGAAACCTACATCCGTTTCCGAACCAGCAAACCGAGTGATTTTAGTTTTGGTTTTACTATTGAAAAAGATGCGGGTGAAGCAATAACCTGGAACCCTGCACAAAGCCAATACGGATTTGATTACAATTCATTCCACATACAACTTCTGAACAAAGGCAAATTGAAAAATCTACTCATAGGTGATTATCAGGCTCAATTTGCTCAAGGCTTATTATTTGGAGGAAGTTTTGGCTACGGCAAAGGTTCCGAAACCGTCACGACCGTTCGAAGAAGTAACCTGGGATTTATGCCTTATACTTCTGCTAATGAGGCAGGCTACAAACGAGGCATTGCCTTCACCTATGAGTTGACTCCCTGCTTATTTGTATCACCGTTCTATTCTTATGCGTGGCGAGACGCAACGCTGGTTCTGGAAGACAACGAAGAGGCCTTTGTATCGTCATTCCAAACTACAGGCCTTCATCGAAATGAACGCGAGCTATCAACTCGCCATCAAATACAGGAACAGAACTATGGCGGAGTTCTAAGTTTCAAAAGAAAATCAATTGAAGCCGGGGTGATTGCAAACATTCTTGAGTTCAACACTCCTGTGAACAGGAGTCCTCAGCCCTATAATCAATTTACATTTGAGGGTCAGAATGCATGTAACATTGGTGCTTACTTTAATTACACACTTCACAACATTACAGTTTTCACCGAAGCGGCTAAGACGATCGATGAGGGATTTGGTTTTACAGGCGGTTTATTAGGCAGCCTGACCCCCAAGCTGGATGTAGCACTACATGTAAGGCACTATCAGCGCCATTTTCAAAGTCTGTACTCGAATGCATTCGCAGAAAATTCATTACCTCAAAACGAATCGGGAATTTATTGGGGTTGGAAATACTCCTGGAACAGAAAATTGAACGCAAACGGTTATGCCGACTTATTTCGTTTCCCCTGGTTACGATACAGAAATTACGCTCCCTCCGATGGGCATGAATGGCTGCTTCGGTTTACCTGGCAGCCAACTAAAAATGTCATGATTTATTTGCAGGGTCGTGAAGAATTGAAGACACGAAATGAATCAACGGAGAAAAGTAATTTGTACAATATCCAGGAAGGCACTAAACGAAATTATTGGCTCAATTGTGATTATGGCCTGACACAAAAGTTGAAGTTAAAAACGCGTGCGCAATTCAGTACGTTTGAAATTGGTGGCGTTACAACGAAGGGAATGACGTTAGTTCAGGATATCAGCTTCGATTTTGGAAAGTTCACAATCACAGGCCGCTATGCACTTTTTGATACACAGGATTACGACAATCGTCAATATGTTTATGAGCGCGATGTTTGGCTAGCCTACTCTTTACCAGCATATTCTGGTGTTGGAATCAGAAACTATATATTGGCAGAGTATACCATAAATAAGCATCTAAGTTTGTGGTTACGATTTGCCCACATCCGATACACTGACAAAAATGAAATAGGCAGCGGTGCCGACACCATCGAAGGCGATTCTAAAAATGATTTGAGCGTTCAGGCACGAATAAAATTTTAAATTAGCGCCAATTATGCATGCTGTTAAACAAATAACTCCTGAAGTGCTGGTAATTATGGCCGTTGGTATTGTTGCCTTCCTGGTGATTATGCGGCTCATCTTTCGCAAAAAGTAGTGATTAAGCGTGCTTTACACAGGTTAAGCTTCAATTTTAAAGGGTTGACTGACACCTAACGAGCCCCCAAAAGCGTTACTTTCGGGGTAGTAATCTATAACAATCTTCGTATGAAAAAGTTAATCCTATCTGCTGCTGTAATCCTGGTAACCTCTGTTTCGTTTGCACAGGTCACCAAGAAAACCCTCGAATTACCGGAGTTTAAATCTGTGTACAATAACTCCAACTACACTGTATATCTCAAACAAACCAATAAGCAGGAAGTTATTGTTGAAGCGCTCACCGAAATTTATGAACTCACCAGCGTGATTGTTGAGAATGGGGTATTGATGATCAACGTTGAACGCAAGCCTGACAATCCGAATAAAAGTGTCTGGGCAAAAATTGATGATATTAAAGTAAACCCGACCATGAAGGTTTATGTGAGTGTAAAAAACCTCACCGACCTGCAGGTGAACGGCAATGGTAAAATTATTTCAGAAAATTCCCTGGCAGCAACGGTACTGACTTTATCCGTGAGCGGTTCCGGCAGTATGGACCTCGACATCAAAGGAGATATTGTAAAAGCAGATGTAAGCGGGTCAGGAAAAATTGCATTGAAAGGTTATGCAACATCCATCGATGCAAACCTGAGCGGAAGCGGAGATCTCAACGCGTTCAACTGTCCGCTTGAAAGTGCAAAAGTTAAAGTGAGTGGCTCCGGTGATTGCGAGGTTAACGCAACGAGCAGTATTGACGCAATCGTACTCGGAAGCGGATCCATCAAACATAAGGGCAATACCAAGAGTACAACTAAGAAAGTTTACGGTTCGGGCAGTATTGATCGCGCTTATTAACCGAAAAAGCTACGAAATGAGTCAAATTCGGGTATAAAACTGAATATCCGTGTTTAATCGTTTATTATACCTACATTTGACACGTTTCAAATTTTAATTTTATTACAATGAACATTTATGTTGCAAACATCCCATTCAAAGCAACGGAAGACGAACTGAAGGGATTATTCGAAGAGTATGGTGAAGTTAGCTCCACCAAAATCATTTTAGACAAATTCACTCAGCGTAGCCGTGGTTTCGGTTTTGTAGAAATGAGTGATGATTCTGCAGCTCGCCAGGCGATCAACTCGCTGAATGGTGCTGATTTCATGGGTAAAAATCTCGTGGTCAATGAAGCGCGACCTAAAACTGATGCTCCCCGCTCTGGTGGAAACCGTGGCGGTGGTGGCGGATTTAACCGCAGAAACTACAACAACGAATATTAATCGTCCGTAAGAGCCGTTGAAAAATTCAAGCCTTTCCGAAAATTCGGGAAGGCTTTTTTATTTCCAGTCATCTCATTAGGCATCAGTCATTAGTCATTAGTCATAGGTATTAGGTATTAGGTATTAGGGGATTAAAGGTGGGATATCCTTCAATTATTGCCGAATGACCAGTACCAATGACTAATGACGAAATCCCTTGAACTTGACCTAAAAATTTCGTAAACTTTGTATACACCAAAACACATATTTTATGAGTGTTGTTACCGATGTTGAAAAATGGGGTAACTCTCACCGCCCCGGTTTTCTGGACATTTTCAGAATTGTTCTTGGTATTTTCATTACCTACAAAGGACTTAGTTTTATCACCAACATGGATAAGCTGGAAGGCATGACTACTTCCGGTGTAAACATTGCTTATGCTGGTGCTGCGCTGGCGCACTACATTGTGTTCGCACATATTTTGGGAGGGCCACTGATTGCCGTGGGGTTATTTACCCGAATTGTAAGTGCTATTCAACTTCCAATCCTTATAGGTGCGGTATTTTTCGTGAATCATCAGGAAGGATTTTTGGCACTGGGCAATCACATGGAACTCGAGGTCTCCATTACCGTTCTCGTTGGCCTGGTAACCTTTATTATCTTCGGTGCTGGAAAATATTCGATTGATGAGAAACGCAGGCGAGAAGAAGAAATGCATGCGCATTCGCATTCACACTCTCATACTTGACTTTCTGAATCGAGGTTAAGCTCTTTTCAATTCGATGATCGTTAGCTCAGGTGGAATGCCAACACGTCCAGGGTAGCCGAGGTATCCAAAGCCACGGTTAACGTATAAATACTGACTACCCTCCTGGTACAAACCTGCCCATTGCTTATACACATACTGTGAAGGGCTCCATTTAAAATCACCGATCTCCACACCAAACTGGAAGCCGTGTGTGTGACCCGCAAACATCATATCGATATCGGGATAGTGGGGACGAACCTGAGCATCCCAATGACTTGGGTCGTGAGAGAGTAAAAGTTTGACGGATGCGTCCTGAATTCCGCTGTGCGCTAAATCCAATTTTCCATATTTCGCAAATCTTCCACCGCCCCAATTTTCATTTCCCAAAATCGCGATCCGTTCTCCACCTTGTTCGAGATAGCGATGCTCATTCATGAGAATATCAAACCCGAGTTCCCGATGTGCAGCAATCAAATCCTGAAAATTCTTTCGCTTCGCCTCACCGCTTGACCACTGTTTGTAATCACCGTAGTCGTGGTTACCGGTAATGGAGAAAACACCTAACGGAGCCTTCAGTTTATTGAAGGTATCGATGTAATCTTTTACTTCATCCGTTTGGTTGTTCACCAGATCGCCTGTGAAGAAAATTACGTCTGGCCTCTCTTTCAGGAACATCTCCACCCCACCCTTCACGCCAGTTTTATTAAAGAAGCTCCCCGAGTGTATATCAGAAAGCTGTCCGATTCGAATACCGTCAAATGATTTTGGAAGATTAGGAAGATAAACTGTTTTTCTTCTTACGCGATAATCATGAGCGCCTGATAATATTCCGTATGCCATCGCGGTAAATGGAGCAGCTGCAGCCACTATGGCAGTCTTGGCTAAAAATTCCGACCGCGGAATGATAGCTCCTGAAGTTGACCCTGGCTCTGCACCCTTCGTAAAGAAACTTGCCACCCAACGAACGCCTCGCTGAAGGTCATCGATCAAAACGAAAATCAGTCCGAATACCTTAGAGAAATAAGTCATGAAGATACCTGTCAACACGAGGTTTCGCAATTGAGAACCGTACTTGTAGGGATTGCCATAGTAATACCAGAAGATCGCCCCGAACACGATCGCGGTGATCAACCAATAACCCAATCTAACACCACTTTTCCAGGCAGGGCTCAAACCATTGGTAACAGTAAGAACAGCCTGGTATGCATACAGGTCGATCAGGAAGAGTACAACGAGCAATATGAAAATACTCATGAGCTTATACATAAAGAATGTAGAAGCGCAAGATTTTGCGCTTCTACATCTATAGACGACCTTCCCTGAATTTTATTTTACAATTAATTCACCACTACTGAACCGGAAACTGCTTCCTCAACAGGCTGTGGCTTAACCTTGAATACTTTTTCCTTCAATTTGGCGAAGAGCAAATAAAGCACTGGCACCAACACCAACGTTAAGAATGTTCCGAACAATAGACCAAAGATCATTGTCCAGGCTAAAGGTCCCCAGAAAGCTACGTTATCGCCTCCCAGGAAAATGTGCGGGTTGAATTCAGTAAACAGTGTTACGAAATCAATGTTCAATCCAACACCCAATGGAATCAATCCAATAGAAGCTGCAGTGGTTGTCAGCATTACAGGAGTCATCCTGGTTTTGGCTGCCTCTGCAATAGCCTCTTTCAATGGAAGGCCTTGTGAGCGGAGTAAGTCAGTGAATTCAACCAACAGAATACCGTTACGAACAACCAGACCAGCGAGTGCCATGATTCCGATACCCGTCATCACAATAGACATCTCCATTCTAAAGACAGCGAACCCAATAAACACTCCAATGAGGCTGAATATAATTTCAGAAAGAATGATAAGCGGCTTACTAATCGAGTTGAATTGAAGTACAAGGATCATCACCATCATACCAATCGCCAATCCAAACGCCAACATCAGGAAGGCAGCGGTTTCAGCTTGTTCCTCTTGTGCACCGGTCATTTCAACTGTTGCACCATCAGGTACTTTAAATTTATCCAGTCTGGATACGATATCAGCTACCACCTCATTGTCATTGAATCCACCCAACACGTTTGATCCGATTGTAACAACACGCTTCTGGTCGATACGCTTGATACCTGCATAGCTGTTGGTATAATCTACTGTAGCAATGGCAGACAACGGAACCTGACGCACCTGACCGCCCATACCCATATCTCTGTACGTAATGGGCAGGTTCATTAAAAGATTTACATCATTTCGTTGGTGAGGCAAAATTCTCAACTCGATCGGATAGTCATCATTCTCATCACGGAAACGTGAAACCTCTGCTCCATACACAGCCGTACCCAAAGCACGTCCGATGTCGGTAGTTGAAATGCCTTCACGGTTCGCTTTCTCGCGATTGATGGTAATCTTGATTTCAGGCTTATCACTTTGAAAATCTGATTTCAATTCTTCCACGCCTGGAATCTGAAGTGAATCCAGATAACGAAGGAGTCGATCGGAAGTACCGACTAACAAATCGAAATCGTCAGCTGCAACCTCAATGTTAATGGCTTTACCTGTTGGAGGGCCACCTTGCTCCTGGTTAACAGAAATCTCTGCGCCCTTCACACCCTTCACTGCTTCACGGATTTTATCCATGTATACTGCAGTTGATTCTCCGTTCCGCTCAGCAAATTTCACAAATCCTACTCCAACCTTTCCTAAGTGAGGACTCACACTGCTTTCAGATGGATCTTCACTTGCGCCAATCGCTACGTTTGAAATAATTGATTCGACAATAGGATCAATTTTTCCATTTTCCTTAGTCAACACTTTGCTGATCTTATCCTCCACAATACTGGTAACTGAATCCGTCACCTTTTGATCAGTACCAATCGGCATCCGAATATATGCGTAAATAAAATTCGGCTCACCTTGTGGGAAGAATACAACCGGAACTTTGCGAATGCCAAAGAACCATAATGAGAAGAATAACAGACCAACCACGCTGAGTGAAATATAAATCGGGCGGTATCTAACCAAACACCATTCAACAAAGCTCTTATAGCTTGCCTGAACGCGAGGCCAAGCATTCGTTTGGAATGCGCTGATCACTCTTTCGAGAACGAAATGATGAAGCGCATAAATTCCATAAAGGAC
This sequence comes from Cyclobacteriaceae bacterium, assembly GCA_035764995.1. GTDB lineage: Bacteria > Bacteroidota > Bacteroidia > Cytophagales > Cyclobacteriaceae > UBA2336. The sequence goes on from DASTYM010000576.1 coordinate 14,837, forward strand.
TACTGTCAGGTTAGCAAGACCAAATGCTCCTTTACTTTGGAAACCAATGAGATAGAAGAGAATTGCAATCGCTCCAAAGGTCACACTTGTAATCTTAAAACCTTTTGTAAACTTTTCCTTTTCAGGATTGTCATGATCATGATCGTGTGGCTTCATGAAGTCAGCCGCAAACACGGGGTTCATGATATACGCAACAATCAATGAAGCAAGTAATGCAATGATCAGCGTTACCGGCAGGAACATCATGAATTTTCCAATGACACCTGGCCAGAACGCCAACGGAATAAAAGGTGCTAACACAACCATTGTTCCCGTAAATACAGGTATGAATACTTCACCTGCAGCTATTTTAGCTGCTTTACGGATTGGCACTTTTCCATTATCAAATACACGGTGCGTATTTTCAATCACCACAATTGCATCATCCACCACGATACCGAGTGCCAGCAGGAACGAGAACAATGTCATCATGTTCAGCGTGAATCCAATGGCTGGGAACACCAGAAACGCAATAAAGCTTGACAACGGAACCGATAGTCCCACAAAGATTGCATTGGTTGCTCCCATGAAAAACATGAGGATAACAGTTACCAGGATAAATCCGATAATAATTGTATTGATCAGGTCATGCAACGTTGTACGTGTATTCTCTGATTGATCGGCAGTGATCGTTACCTCTAAACCGGGAGGAAGAATATTCTCTTTATAATCTTTAATAATTGCATTGATAGCATCAGAGGCCAGGATCAGGTTCTCTCCACTTCTCTTTACAATTTGAAGTGTCACCACATTCTTTTTATCTAAGCGAGCAAAGCTCTCCTGTTCTTTATGTGTATCCAATACCTGTGCAACATCACGCAAGTAAATTTTACCTCCACGGATCGATCCAACAACCGTGCTACCAATTTCTTCGGCAGATTTAAATTCACCGCTCACACTGAGTGAACGTTTCATACCATCTACCGAAAGTTCACCGCCAGGGATGATTACGTTCTCTCCTGCTACTGCTCCAAAAATATCGTTCAGGCTTACACCGGCCAGAGAAGCCTTGTATAAATCCACATTGATCTGAATTTCACGATCCAATGCACCAGCAATGTCTGCTCTTCTGATCTGCTTGACCGCTTCAATCTTATCCTGCATCATTTCTGCATAGCGCTTCAATTCTTTCAAATCGTAGTCGCCCGACAAGTTCACGAACATGATGGGGAACGCTGAGATATCAATATCAATTACTTGCGGATCATCCGGTAAGTCGGTTGGGAGATCTTGCTTGGCTCTGTCTACAGCATCTTTCACATCGCGTTTTGCATCGGCAATGGAAACATCTGTTTGAAACTCGATGATCACATTAGAGAATCCTTGTACAGAGTTACTGGTCATCTTTTTCACACCGGTGAGCGACTTCATTTGCTTCTCCAGGTGCTTGGTGATCAGGTTCTCCACATCTTTTGGAGATGCGCCAGGATAAGGGGTTGCAACATAAATCTGTGGAAACACAACTTCCGGGAAACTTTCCTTCGGCAGGCTATTATAGGTGATAATACCCATCAATGTGATGATGGCAGTCGCAACATAGATTGCTACCTTATTATCAATGGCCCAACTGGTGGGCTTAAATTCTTTGTCAGTGTCTTGCATAAACTAGTATCTAGTATTGAGTAATGAGTATTTAGTATTGAGTATTGAGTACTAGGTCCGGAGTTGAGCAAATTGCAGGTAAGCCGCGAAGTCTCAATACTCAGGACTAAATACTCAGGACTATATTTTAATTACTTCACCATCACTTAAACCCTGGAATCCGAACGTAATAACTTTGTCACCAGCCTGAATTCCTGATTTGATTTGTGCCAGATTATCGAACACGCCATCTACAGTTACCACGTGCTTGCGGGCAATCAAGTTCTTGCCATTTTGCTCCGCCACGAATACAACTTTCTCATTGTTCAAGGTCTGAACAACATTAACCGGAACTGTAATCGCGTTAGGCTCTGTGAAGTAAACTACCTTGACCACGCCTGTCATGTTCGGACGTAAATTCTCAAATGATGGAAGCTTCACTTCTACATTGAATGTGCGTGAAAGCGGATCAATTGTCTTTCCTACAAAGGTTACGGTTGCCTGAACATCCTTGTTCAATTCAGGGATGGTCACAATCGTTTTGTTACCCTTTTTAATATTGGTTACATAAGCTTCAGAAACTTTAGCGGTTAACTTCAGATTTGCAGCATTCACCACACGAAACGCAGGCACTTGTGGCGAAGCCATCTCTCCTTCTTTCGCATGAACTTCATCAACAGTACCCGTGAGGGGTGCCTTGATGCGTGTCATATCATTTTGCTCTTCGAGGGAAGCCAATTGCTTCTCCAGGTTTTCTTTATTGGCTTTCGCCTGAAGGTACTGTACTTCTGTTCCGATCTTCTGGTTCCACAGATTTTGCTGACGTTCGAACACGCTGTTCGCCAATTCAACCTGAGCGCGCAAACCCTCAATGTTGCGAAGGATCATCGCGTTGTCCAATTGCGCCAGCACCTGGCCTTTACTTACAGCCTGGCCTTCCTGAACATATACTTTCGTTACAAGGCCCGGAGTTTTAGAACTAACTACCACGTTATTTTCAGAATCTACGAGGCCTTGTGTTTGAACATAGTGATCAAACTTGCGCGCGACTACTTCAGAAACACCTACTTCTTTAGCTTTGACTTTAACGGTCGTATCCGCTGGCATTTCCTTTTCCAGTGCGGCTATTTGCTTAGCGATCTCGGCCTGTTGTGTTTTCAGGCTCTCGAGTTGCTTTGATTTATCGTCAGAACTTGTTGCACTACAAGCAGACAGTAAGCCGCCAATTGTAAATGCAATTAAAAATCGAGATATCATATTACGTTTCATGATGTTGTTATTTTCTAGGTTGAGAGTCATAGTTTTAATTCTGAGGTATTAATAATTTTCCGAATGCTTTATCCAGATCAACTTTTGCAATCATGGCATCAAATAAAGCGGAGTAAAAATTAGTCTGAGCCTGACGCAGTGCATCTTCAGCATCGACCACTTCGAGGTTCGAGCCAACTCCTTGCTCATATTTAATTTTGGTTACGCGAGCCACTTTTCCAGCCAAATCAATATTCTCCTGCTGAATTTTAAGCGACTTCAAAGCATTATCATAAACCAATGAAGACTGCTTAATTTCCAAATCAATGCTTGATTTCAATCCTACAAAGTCATTCTGAATCTTCTGAAGCTTTATCTTTTCCTGCTGAACGCGTTGTCTGTTTTGCAAACCCGTAAAGATTGGCATCGTCAAGCTCAATCCATAGCTTGAGTAATTGTACCACTTATCAGGGCCCAATCCGTTTCCATCCGGTATTGAAGAATTCGTCTTAAAAATACCAGCGATATCATCTGATTGAGTTGAGAATCCATAATTCAAGAAAGCTCCGAGTGACGGCAAGGATACAGCATGCTTGTTTTTAAGATTATATTCCTGCAACTTTTTATTGGCATCCAGAACCTGGTAGTCAGGTCTTGATCGATAATCCCAATTTTCCCGGTAAGCGGTGAGATTGACATCAATTTGCACATCCTGAATGTTACCGGATACAACAATAGAGTCGCTCATCGGGTAGTTCATTTGGAATTTAAGCACAGCGATACCCAATTCGTTGAGGTTAACAAACTTATCACGTTCTGCAATCAGGTTATTGAGTGTTACCTGAATACGATCAGCATCGATGCTTTCTGCAAAACCATTTTTAAAAAGTTCACGTGTGTTTCGCAGCAGTGTATCAACTCGAGCGATGTTACTTTCAAAGAGGCCAACTCTTTCCTTATTAATCAACACCGCATAGTATGCCTTTGTCACACCTTGTACAATTTGCTCCCTCGTAAGATTAGTTGCCTTGTAAGACAATTCCTTGTAAGCATTAGAAGCCTGCAATCCTACAATGTAAGAGCCATTAAAAATCAGTTGGCTAACAGACAATCCCACGTCACCGCTACTCTTTAATTGAAAAAAGTTTTCAGCTGCCACAACGTCACCAACCTGAATACCCGGAACGCCACTCAAGTCTCCAAGGAAACCATCAGCCCCGGTGTATGTACTAAAGAACCGAGGGAGTTTTCCATTTTGCATAATGGTCGCACTGCCATTTATCTGAGGAAGTCCAATTCCAATTGTTTCCTGAACTACGGACTCAGCGATTTTTTCGTCAAGCTTTGCGTTTTTAGAAATGGAATTATTTGACAGGGCATAATTAATACACTCCTCCAGCGTAAATACGCGAGGAGCCTGCTCTTGTGCATGCGCGTGCTGGAAGATTGTTATTGCCGCTATAGCTACTATAAATATTCGTTTCATAACACTGTTGAGGGTTGTTGGTTTAGTTCTTTGTATTTCATGTAAAGTTTCTTTCCTTTTTCCGTCACAAGGCCAAATACGAAATGATCGAAAATCTGACTCTGTACTTCCACGATGTTAAATCGCTCGCGCGGAAAAATGTCCTGGTTAAATGCGAGTTGAACAAATTCAATTCGCATAACAGCCATAATTTCTTTGTCAACCTCGGGGCGGATATATCCTTGTTGAATTCCTAACTCTAAATTTCTGATCACTGACTCGCGCAGGAATTTGTGTTTGAAATCAAGCCATACATTCCATGCAGCTAAATGGAATTTCTGAAGATCGAAAAGCATGGTTGGATTGATCTCTTCCATACTCTTTTTCATCCAGATCGAAATCCTTGCTAACTCCTCGATCGGGTTTGACGATTCCTGACGAATAGCCTCACACTGATCATAGTTCCTGTCAAGATGCTGGCGCGAAATGCTCATCACCAAGTCGTCTTTGTCAGCGAAATGCTGGTATAAAGTCTTCTTGGAGACACCAAGGTGGCGGGCAATATCATCCATCGAAATACTGCGCACACCGTATTTTTTGAATAAGTCTTCAGCACCCTTACAAATCTTTTCTTTATTGTCTAATTCTTCCATAATGGCGGCAAAACTAAGGAAACTTTTATTATGTCAAAAGTTTCCTACGTTTCTTGAAACGCTTAATTCAGCTTTAGGTTCGCGTTTTTCGATAATTTTTTTGTGAATTTTGACCGATAGGCATTTCAAACGTTTGAACTACCGGAATCAACCCCCGAATTTTCTTTGGGCTTTTCCTGATATCCACCCTGTGGTCCGCACCACTTATCTTCCATCTTATACTTCAGACGCATCATCTTTTGCTTAAAGTGCTCCTGATCTTCCGGGCTCATAGAACTCCATTTTTCCTGCCAACGCGACTTCCACCGCGATTTCCATTGGTTATGGTGACTTCCTCCTCCCTTACCAAATCCTCCAAATAGGATTTTTGAAAGAGCCAACAGACCAAGCGCCTGCCAAAATGAAATTACGGGGCCGGCAAACAAAGCTGGTACCAGCCAGTTCCACAAGTACATGGTGGCTAATGTAAAAGCCCACACAAAAATGATCCCCAATGCGATCATTCCTGAAATTTTTAATGCCTTCATTCCGCCTTTCATAACTCAATTTTTTTGTATTCAACTATATTTTATTTTTTAACAATGTCATTGTAAAAGCGCTGCAGGCGCTTTCGTAGTGCAAGAATTGCATATCGCTTGCGTGAGAGTAATGTGTTAATCGATACGCCAGTCTCTTCCGCTATTTCTTTAAAACCTTTTTCCTCAATTTCATTCTGGACAAAGATCTCGCGCTGATCGGCAGGGAGTTCAGCTAACGCTTCCGTGATTTCGTCCCAAATGGCTTCCCGAATCATCGTTGATTCAGGTGTGTTATCCAGGTCGGGTAAAATCTCCTGCAAGGTTAGCGGTGTCTCATCATCGTTGCCTGCACGCAATTCAAAATCAGTTCGTTTTGGTCGTACCGAGTCCCTTCTGTAGCGATCAATAATTTTGTTCCTCGCTACACTATAAAGCCACGAAGTGACTCTGTCAATTGACTCAATGGTTTCGAAACCCACAATGAACTGGTAAAACACATCCTGAAGGATATCCTCCGCCTCTTCCACCGTAGACACACGGCTGCGGATAAACCCCAGCAGTTTGTCTTTTTCCTTCAGGAATGTGCTTTGTTTTATTTCTTGCATGGCAAGGTCCATCACCTGCATTGTTTTGATGGTATAGTCGGCAGGCGCACAACAAATATTGTAACTAATGACGAAAAAAATAGTTTAACTTATCCTACCATCCTGCCTGCCGGAATTTGAAGGGGCGAGTGCGTGAGCAATGTAGGCAGGCATTGATTTTGTGTCTAATACCCAAATTTTAAAATAAAACGTATGAAAGTTAGAAATGCAGTGTTCCTTCTATTGATGTTACCGCTGGCTATACAAGCGCAGGAAGTGGCTAAAGGTGAGCACTTTATAGAAGTATCAGGCACCGCCCAACAAGAGATAGAACCCAATGAAATTTATGTTACAATCAGGCTCCGCGAGTTTGAAGAGAACAAGCAAAAAGTTGCATTGGAGAAGATTGATGGTGATTTTCTGAATGCACTAAAAGCTTCAGGCATCGAACGCAGCCGACTAGAACTTGCTGATGCAGGCT
>DASTYM010000577.1:0-4504 GCA_035764995.1 Cyclobacteriaceae bacterium
CAGCAAAGTCCATGGATTAAATCGATGACTTTTCGATCCGTTACACAGGGAATGTTGGCAACAAGTACTGGAAGTTCGGGGGTTCAGGTACTGGGCGTGATTCCGCGGCAAGAGAATGTTGTTTCACAATTGAATTCGAAACTGATCGAAGGCAACGGTTTTGATGCCGCAAAACGTAACCAGGTACTGGTTGGAAAAAAGCTTGCCGATAAAATGCAACTCCGGTTGGGATCTAAACTGGTTCTAACCTTTACCGATAAGGATAATGCTATTGTTTCTGCAGCATTTAGAATTGGAGGAATTTACCGCACAGACAATGCGCCTATGGACGAGCGAATTGTCTATGTCAATGCCGATGATCTCAATCGATTGATCGGTACCCATGATCAATATCATGAACTTGCCATTTTGCTCAAGTCAGATCTTCTGCTTGATCAGGCGAAAGTTGATCTTCAACATATCCTGAATGGATATCAAATTGAAACATGGCAGGAAATATCTCCGGAAACAAGGTTAATGATTGAAACAACGAATCAGTATTCACTCATCTTCATTGTTATCATCATGTTGGCGCTTGCATTCGGAATCATCAATACAATGTTGATGGCCATCCTCGAACGATCGCGCGAAATCGGAATGCTTGTTGCGCTGGGGATGAATAAGGTTCGTCTCTTTCTGTTGGTTTTATGGGAAACGGTGTTGTTAACAATGGTGGGGGTTCCCTTTGGGTTTGGATCAGCATGGATTGTCGTTAACTACTACAATCAGGTTGGTATTGACATTTCGGGTATCTCCGGTGAGGCCATGTCAGGTTTCGGATTTAGCAGCCTTATCCGCCCTGAATTTCCATGGAGTCAATTGCTGATGGTGATATACATCGTGATCGCAACAGCCTTGTTTGCTTCTTTATTCCCGTCTTATAAAGCACTTCGGCTTCAACCCGTTGATGCCATGAGACAATAATTTTATTTCATATGGAAACTGTTATTGACGCACATCATGTAACGAAAATTTATAACCCGAAGACCATTCCTGTTACTGCAGTTAATGATGTTCACCTGCATATCGAACGTGGAGAATTTACAGCGCTGGTCGGGCCATCTGGTAGTGGAAAAACAACATTACTAAACCTGATTGGCGGACTTGATAAACCCGATACGGGAAATATTGTGATTCATGGTGTTGACATTACCAAACTGTCACCAAACAAACTGATCAATTTCAGATTAGAGAATATAGGTTTCGTATTTCAGGCCTTCAATCTGATCCCTGTATTGTCGGCACGGGAAAATGTTGAATTAATTATGGAACTCCAGCACCAGTCAAAAGGTGCTATCAAAGAACGGGTCAACGCTTTATTTAACCAGATTGACATGCTTGATAAGATTGATAATCGCCCCGCTCAATTATCAGGAGGCCAACAGCAACGGGTTGCAGTTGCACGCGCATTAGCTTCGAAACCTCAGGTGGTATTGGCAGACGAGCCTACCGCAAACCTCGATTCAAAAACAGCAACAAACCTGCTTGATATGATGGCAAGATTGAACAAAGAAGAAGGTATGACGTTCATCTTTTCGACACACGATTCCAGGGTTATCGAACGGGCAAGGCGTGTTATCACGTTGGTTGATGGTAAGGTCGTTTCTGACGCTGTAAACCCGACTCCCAGGTGAATTGGAAGTTGTTCATAGTACTGTGTTTTTTACGATTCACCTTGTGTGCTCAAGACACTATTCAAGTAAAGAAAATTGACTTTCGTGGGTACATCAAAGACATGCAAACGCTCACATTTGATGAGGGATTTGATCAGCTGATCACGAATAACCTCATTCACAATCGGCTTAATTTTAAATGGGATGTATCAAGTGTTTTTAGGATAGGAGCAGAATTTCGTACCAGGTTATATTGGGGAGAGCAGGTAAGACTGACACCTGATTTTGCAGATCAACTTTCTAATTCGAACGAGGCGATCGACATGTCGATCATTTGGTTTGAAAAGGAAAGCATGGTGCTGCATACGAATGTTGATCGCCTCTGGCTTGAGTACAAGCATAAAAATGTTACAGCAAGAGTTGGCCGGCAGCGGATAAATTGGGGCATTGGTTCAACCTGGAATCCGAATGACCTGTTTAACACTTTTAACTTCCTTGATTTTGATTATGAAGAACGTCCGGGAAGTGATGCCGTTAATGTGCAATATCGTATGGGTCCATTGTCAAACATTGAAGTAACGGCCGCGGCCACATCAGCTGATGAAATAGAAGGGATTGCAGCCGGTCGATATTTTTTTAACAAAGCCAATTTTGATTTTCAATTAATTGCTGGATGGTATTTTAATGATTTTACTGCCGGACTCGGGTGGACGGGAAGTTTTGGTGGAACAGGGTTCAAAGGGGAGATGCAGCATTTCTTCTCATCCTACGACTCCGCACGATTGCTAAATCTGGTAATAGAAGCAGATCGGGTCTTTGGCAACGGATGGTATACGAGTGCCGGATTTCTATTCAATTCACAAGGCTTGAGTCAACCTGTTGAAAACTGGCAACTCGTAAACTTTCAGCTTTCTCCGCGCAACCTCATGCCTACGCAATGGAATTTGTTGTATACGATTGCCAAAGATATTACGCCACTGCTCAATGGAAGTTTTGGAGTTGTTTATGCTCCTGGCACAAACCTGATGATTTTACTTCCTACTATTCAGTATAATATAGAGACAAATCTGGACATAAGTTTGGTTTGGCAATCATTCTTTATAGACCAGTCAAATGAATTCAAGGCATTATCCCATTCAGCTTTTATAAGGTTCAAGTGGAGTTTTTAGGATCGGCCACAAAAGTGTTAATATGTTGATTGAATGGCGTTACAGAATGTTCAGAAGTCAATAGTCAAGCATAACTCATCGTTTAATACTGGTAAGCGAGCCTAGAGCAATTGGTGAGAAGAATGTTGGTCACCGTTTTTGTAACAAGAAATGCTTAGCAAACGTCAGTTCTTTTTTAAATTGGGGATACAGGTTTAGCAGGTATGAAATTTCTGACTCAATCTTGCTATCGCTAAACAAATACTTCAATCCTTCCAGTTCCGGAAGGTCACCATAGATTAGGACTGTTTCCAATAGTAATGAGTCTGGGATATCCTCACCTGGCTTGAGATCATAACTCCAAAAAAGTTTTTTCCTTTTTAATTCGGTAATAATAGATTGGCGTAAATTATCGTCAACTGGAAATGAGTCGTTCATTATTTTTATGCAATTGCTAACTTCAAGCAAGATGGCTAGATATATGACACAGACTGTCACTGGTTGATTGCATATTTAATAAAAAGATCATGGGAATGCCATCAAAAACTGATTATGAAAGGGCTTTAAGGAGTTATTTCCATAAAACGAAAGGCTATGTTATTGCCTCTGTAAATGATAAACTTGATGCTGAAAGAGATACTATAAATCAATATGAAACGAAAAACGAAGCCTTGGGTAAAGATGAAGTACTAAGGAGAACATTTTTGAATGTAGCTGGCAGAGTCATTGGCACAATACTTTATTGTATTTTAGTAATCTTTGTTTTAAATGAGGTTTTTGTATTGAACATTCAGATTTCCTTAAAGAATGTCCTATTACTGACTTTAATTGTTTTTGCATTTCATACAAAATTTCTGCTGGCAAAAGAATAACCTTGAACTATGAGGATAAGGAAAATTGAATTGATAAACTTAATGCTATAAAAACTTAACCTGACATTGACGGATAACATTGACTTATTGGTCGGTGTGAATAACTCTGGCAAATCCTAAGAAATATAAGGTTTTTAACGGATTTTACGTTGTCATGTCTACTTCAAGACTTTTGTTTTAAAGCGTCCGTTTTCGATCGTGATACTTCAAGACTTTTATTTTAAAAGCCGCTTCAAGACTTTTGTGTAAAGAGTCATGTGTCGTGATTTAGTCTAAAGTCATTTACTGATTTGTTAATGTCCTTATCTGGACTGAAGATAATGCCTCATGAATGAGGCATTATTATTTAGATACATTCCTGAGTATTAATAATAACTGGTTCCTTAGCTTCCAGTGTCTATTCTTTGCGAAAGAATTGATAAACGATTATTCCGGTTTTAAGAAGAATAAAAAGTGCAAACAGGAAAACGACACCCCAGAGAAAACTTAAAGCACTTTTCAGGACTACCAGGAAAACGATCGCACATAAGAAGAGCGTTGCAACTTCATTCCAGAGTCGAAGTTGTTTGGATGTGTAGTTAAAAATATTGCTCAATTGCTTTTTGTAGATCAGATGAAGAGAGATATGGTACAGCAATAGCCCGATCACGAAAATGATTTTGAGCATGAGCCACGTTGGAAAGCTCCCGTAGAGAATTACTAACCACGTTCCAAAAAGAATGGTAAGAATACAGGAGGGCCAGGTAATCCCAAACCAAAGTCTCCTGATCATAATCTGGAATTGATGCTGTAATATTTTTCGTTCTGTCTCGGGTTTATCATGTGCTTCGCG
>DASTYM010000578.1:0-5832 GCA_035764995.1 Cyclobacteriaceae bacterium
TGCTGTAAGCGTAGAGAGCAATTGAAAATTCTGGAACACAAAGCCAACATATTGATTTCGAATGTAGGCACGGTCATCTTCACTCATAGCATTCAGTTTAAAACCCATAAGTGAAATAATTCCCTGGCTTGGCACGTCTAAACCAGCACAAAGACCCAACAACGTAGTTTTACCGCTTCCTGACGGCCCAATAATTGCAAGTGTATCTCCTTGATTGACGGAGAAACTGACCTGGTCGAGAACAGTGAGTGAAGTGGAACTGGAATGATAGGTCTTCGTTAATGATTCGGCAAGGAGTACATTTTGGGACATAGGAAAATTAGTCAAGCGTTACAAGTTTCTCGTTTTCAAGGTTAAAAGTTTAAAGTTAACTTCAAACCTTTAAAGTACTTACTAACGGTATGGTCGGAAAGTTTGTTTGGATTATTGTATTGGCAGCTGTTTTTCAGGGAACATCTGTGAAAACCATTCTCTTTTTTGGTGATAGCCTTACGGCTGGTTACGGTCTTTCACCTGAGGAAGCTTTTCCTGCCCTCGTGGAGAAGGCGTTTAATAAGGACGGCAAGCCATGCAAGGTTGTGAATGCCGGATTAAGTGGAGAAACTTCTGCAGGAGGGTTATCACGAATTGATTGGATACTGCGGCAACCTATTGATGTTTTCGTGCTGGAGCTAGGAGCCAATGATGGTTTACGCGGATTACCGTTAGCTGAAACAAAGAAAAATCTTCAGGCTATCATCGATAAGGTGAAAGCGAAATACCCGAAAACTAAAATTGTGATTGTGGGTATGATGGTTCCACCCAATATGGGAGGTGATTATACTAAACAGTTCAATGAAATTTTTCCATCCCTTGCCAAAAAGAACAACGCGACCCTGATGCCTTTTTTATTAGAGGGAGTTGCTGGAAACGAAAAATTAAATTTACCTGACGGGATTCATCCCAATATTGAAGGACACAAAATTGTTGCCGGGAATGTAAAGAAGGTATTAACTCCGCTGATGTAAACTAGCGTGTAGGATTCACGGCCATGTAATGCTTCTCAAGCAAAAAGCGCAAAACATCTTCCGTTGTTTTATCCTTTTCTTCTCCCAACTCTTTACTGATTGTTAAGTGGTTCTTTTTCTGATAATGGAAAACATGATTTTCGACCTGGGCATCACTTAAACTTCTTGAAAGAATTTTCGCTTCCATTTCTGAAGCTTCGTGGTCACCCGCATAAGCAATCATAAAGGCGGGAATTTTCTTATCGGGCTTTATATGCGAAACTGGTGATGCCAACTCCCAATCCTTTTTGGTATTGCCGAAAGCTTTCACATACCATTCCCTCACTTTTGAATTTGCATCATTCATTAAAACGGGAATGTCATATCCTGCTCCATCCAATAAAACAACACCTTGAATTAAACTTAAATCACCACCTGATTTTTTGATATAGGTTTCATCGGTACTGACCAATGCTGCCAGATGCGCGCCAGCGGAATGACCAAGCAGAAAAATTTTATTTGGATCGGCACTATAATGAACTGCATTTTTATAAACCCACATAATAGCATCAGAAACGTCCTGCACGTGGGCCGGATGAACTACTTTTGGTGATAGTCTGTAGTTAATTGAAATAAAAACGTATCCTTTTTTAGTAAAATATTCTGCTTTCTCCTGAACATATTCTTTATCTCCGTAAGCAAAAGCACCTCCGTGAATCCAAATCAACACTGGGGAATTACTTCCCTTCTTGGGCATATAAATATCCAGCATATTAAGCTTGGGATCAGCTTTTGGATATGTGGCATATTTAACATTATGAACCACCAGGTACGAGTTCTGATTCTTTTGCGCCCATAGAAATCCATGACAAATCAGAAAAATCACAACCAGGAGTACGATCCTTTGCATACAATTAAATACCAACCAAAAAGTATAAACGAGCTTAAATTATAAATTATTTCTACCAGAAAAAATAACAAAAAGGCTCAGATCAAAATCTGAGCCAGCAATCAGCTTGAGTAAGTTTTTTTATTCAAATCTCAACGATTCGATGGGGTCAAGTTTAGAGGCTTTATGTGCCGGGTAATATCCGGAAATTAATCCAACCGAAATACAAACAACAAGTCCCATAAACATCCACATCCAGGGAACAACAAAAATCTCTATTCCCATTAATCGCGAAATACCATTGCCAATTAAGATTCCGAGTAAAATTCCGGTCACACCACCCAGCAAGCAAACTACGATTGCTTCAATTACAAATTGCTGACGGATGCGTAATGGCGTTGCCCCCAGGGCTTTACGTACTCCAACTTCGCGAGTCCGTTCTGTTACTGACACGAGCATAATATTCATCAACGCGATGGATGCACCGAGCAGCGTAATAAAGCCAACACCAAACCCGCCCATGCGCAAAGCAGATGTTATGCTTTCCATTTCCTGTGCAAGTGTTTCGCTACGTTCGAGGTCAAACGAATTTTCTTTTCCAACATCATCCAGTCTGATGGAACGCATGAGGCCGGTTGCTTCGCCCATGGCATAATCCATTTTTGACGCATCTGTTATTCCAACGGTCAGTTCGTAATATAATCCTCTCCCTTTTGCCATTTGGTTTGCTAACCGAACAGGGATCACCACCATGTTATCGAAATTATCTTCAGCAAAGTTTCCTTTTTCTACAATTACACCAATCACTTTAAACTGCGTTCCTAAAACGGAAATTTTGCTATTGATTGGATCTTCGTTGTCTTTATAAAGAGAGGTATAAATTTTGTGGCCAATAATAGCCACGTTTGTTCCATAGCCAACTTCAATTTTTGAAAAGCCCCTGCCCTTTTGTAGTTCAAGTCCGTTGATTGCCAGAAATTCTTCATTCGTGCCCTGAACTCTCACATTCGGGTTAGTCTTCGATGACTTATGTTTGATTTCGGCATTCCATGAAAGGTTGGCAGACAAACTGATCGAAGCAGGAACATTGTACATTTCAATAAAACGAAGGGACTCACTTAATTTAAGTGGCGGATAAACTTTTTGGGTAACGCCTTGTGAACTTCCGCCACGGTTATCCCTGGAATTAATATCAAAAGTATTTACGCCTAAACCGGCCAGGCTGTCATTAACAGACCGCTCTATACCGTCAATGGCGGTAAGAATTCCCACTAATGAGGTGATACCGATCGCCACAATAAGGGCCGTTAAAACTGAACGAAGCATATTGGCCCTGATGGATCTCATGCCTTCCTTCATATTTTCGATTAAATTCATGGAATTTGTAACGAAGTTTATACCACAATACGTTGATCTACATACCCTGAATGTTACATCAGAACCTGTATTTATTTAGGTTTGACGCCAAACCGAGGATAAGTGTAACACGAGTGGTAAATTTAGGTGAATCTTAACTGTTGAGTACGATGAGGGGTCTTCTTTTGTTTTGTTTTCTGATCGTTTTTAAGGCTTCAGTGGCTAATTCGATTTTTATCCCCATGGATGAAAGTCAGGCAAATCATTTAAAAGCTTATGGAATCGCTTATTGGATTCTGAAAACGGATACCGAAGTTGATTGGCTTCTAAATTATCGTGGGGGAAGTTTTATGTGTGCTTACCATCCGGCTATTCAAAATGAACTGGTGGTACGTGGTGTGAGTTTTCAAGTAATATCAGATGCGCAGGCGAATCAAATTATCACAGAAATAGCTAGTCCAGCGCTAAACTACGACATCATGAAACTGGAAAAGTATCCGCGCATTGCGGTTTACTCGCCCAAGACCGCCCTGCCCTGGGATGATGCTGTAACCCTGGTGCTTACGTATGCAGAAATTCCTTACGACATCATATTTGATGATGAGGTGCTTGGCGGAAAATTACCCAAGTACGATTGGATTCATCTTCACCACGAAGATTTCACAGGCCAATACGGAAAATTTTACAGCTCATTTTCCAATATGGGCTGGTATATCGAGCAGCAAAAAGAAGCAGAAGATCTTGCCCGCAAACATGGCTTCCACAAAGTATCGGAGCTTAAACTTGCTGTGGTTAAAAAAATAAAAGAGTTTGTGGCTGGTGGCGGTTTCTTATTTGCGATGTGTTCAGCTACAGATAGTTTTGACATCGCGTTGGCCGCAGAGGGAGTTGATATTTGCGAAAGGATGTTTGATGGCGACCCAGCCGATCCACAAGCACAGGAAAAACTGGATTTCGATAAAACACTTGCCTTTACAAATTTCAAACTAGTCCGCGATCCATACGAATATGAATTCTCTTCCATTGACAATAAACACAATGAGCGGGGGTTACGTCAGGACAACGACTACTTCGCATTATTTGAGTTTTCTGCCAAGTGGGATCCCATCCCAACCATGCTGACTCAAAATCACAAAAAAGTTATTAACGGTTTCTTTGGGCAGACAACTGGATTCAAAACCGGTCTAATAAAACCAGATGTTGTGATTATGGGAGAAAATAAAGAGATCAAGGAAGCAAAATATGTTCACGGAGTTCTCAGTAAAGGCTTTTGGACATTTTATGGAGGACATGATCCCGAAGATTACCAACACCAGGTTGGTGAAGAACACACCGATCTCAATCAGCATCCAAACTCGGCCGGTTACAGGCTTATTTTGAATAATATTCTTTTTCCAGCGGCTAAGAAGAAAAAGCAAAAAACGTAGTAGTAAATAGTCCTTAGTATTGAGTAAAGGTTTTCTTAGGTTTAATACTAAAGACTAAGGACTCAATACTCAATACTATTAGTGCATCCTGTCCCCCTTCACTTCGAGTTTTGAAACGATTTCCGCCTCCTGTCGCAGGATTTCTTTCCAGCGTTTGTTCACATAATCTTCTGGCATGTAGGTTCGGGCTAACTCCAGGAAGTTTTTGTAATGGCCCGCTTCCGATACCATTAATTCGTAATAAAATTTTGACAGGCCTTCATCGGGAATATTCTTCCAGAGAATTTTGAAGCGTTCGCAGCTTCGCGCTTCAATCAATGCATTAATCAGCAATCGTTCTACAAGCTGTTGATCCCTATTTCCTCCTTTGAGGGTAAGTTTACTCAGTGCCTCAACGTATTCATCTTTACGTTGTCTTCCGAAAGAATAACCTCTTTTCTTCAACTCCTCCAACACTCGCTCGAAATGACTCCACTCTTCCGCCACAACAGGTGTGAGCATCTCAACCAGCTTTTCTCTTTCCGGATAAAGCATGATCAAAGAGATGCATGATGAAGCAGCTTTTTGTTCGCAATACGCATGATCAATTAAGATATCCTGAATATTTTTCTCAGCGATATTAATCCATCGTGGATCGGTTGGTAGTTCTAAACCTAAGGTAAACTTATCCTTGGCCTCCATTACTCAATACTAAAGACTAAAGACTAAATACTCAATACTAAAATCTAATCATAGAATGACCAGTCGAACCCAAAGTCTATTATATTTCTAATGCCCGGATAATAGGGAGTCGGGATATTTCCATAATCCCGGAACATCATCAGGAAATTATTGTATTTAACAACGATTCGTGCCCGTCTTATTTTGGCATTCAGAAATAAGTCTAGCACAGGAACGGCTGGCACTTGAAAGCCTTGTTGCACGTAAAACTGCTGAATTACCGGATCATAGGATGGAGCAAAATATGCCTGGTGCCAGTGCATATCCACGCCCGCCTGAAAATCAAGATTGTCATTAAACCAAATACTGGTGTAGGAAAGTTGTGCGTTCACAAGCAGATCAGGGACTTGTATAGCGTCTTCGGAGTTTTCCAAAATTTTGGTATACAGAATCTGTGAATTGAGGTTAACATGTTTTGTAAACCAAAGAGAAAAATTCAATTCAGGTGTAGCCC
>DASTYM010000579.1:0-2515 GCA_035764995.1 Cyclobacteriaceae bacterium
CCAAAGTGAAAGGGTACAAAGGTATTATTGAGTACAACGAAGGTTCTGGTTATAAGCTAACAGTACCGATTGGACAATCTTCGCTGATTGTTTGGGAAGGTGTGAACTTTGCCAACGAAAAAGAAATGATGGATGCAGCGAACGCATTTGATATTGACGGCATCAAAAAAATCCTGGGAGAAAAATAAATTCTGACACATGAAAAAATTAATTCTATCGATACTGACCTTGAGCGTATGTACGGTATTAACCGCTCAGGAATTTGATAAAAGTGTAGCCAGTGCAAAAACTGCCTACAGTTCGGGCAACCTGGAGGATACGCGCTTCAATCTTGAAAATGCATTGCATGAAGTAGATATCGCCATTGGAAAAGAGGTGATGAAAGTATTACCGACTGCGCTGGGCGGACTTAACGCCAACACAAAAGATGACAACGTTACAGGTATGTCAGCAAGTTATGCTGGTTTGTTTGTACACAGAACCTACGGAACAGCCGAAGATAAAAATGCCTACATCGATATCGTGAGTGATTCACCGCTTATGGCAGGAATCAATGCAATACTTACTATGCCCATGGTGATGAACACCGGAGATGGCAGCCAGAAGGTTATCAAAGTTCAGGGTTACAAAACATTATTAACCCGTCAGGCGGATGAGAACGGAAAAGTTACCGGTTATGATGTACAAACCCCTTTCGGTAATTCTATGTGTACGTTGCACTACACTGGAAACATTACCGAAGCTGACATTACTAAACTGGCGAATTCAATTCCATTAGAGAAGATCATCGCAATCGCTCAGTAAAAAATCGTCTTGAACTGTGATTTGTGTGATTACGCTGATTAGCATGATTATTTTCTTGACGAATCATCAAAATCAAATAATCAGATAAATCATAGTTCAAGACGATTTACTCCTTCACCCAAGTCACTTTGCCTTCGACAGGATTTCTTCTACCAACAAGATTGGTGCTCTTCGGCATTCCGATATGAAAGAACCCAACAATCCGATCTTCAGGTGAAAGTCCGAACGCAGCATTAGCCTCGGGGAAAAATGTAACACCACCCGTGCTAAGGTAACAACCAACTCCATACGCAGCTCCTGTCAAATACATATTTTGAACTGCACAAAACACCGCACCCATTTCTTCAATCTCAGGTACCGATTTTTTTTCGTCACGCTTCATGTAAACCAGAATTACATGCGAGGACTCGAAAGGCTTCGTTAATAAATTTTGATATCGTTCTTCCTTGAACGTTCCATCCAGCTCAGTTTTTTGTTTGTAAACAGTTGCCTGTAACTCAGCAAGCTTTTTTCTTCCCTCGCCAGTATACACGATGAATCTCCAGGGCTCTGTGAATTTATGCGTGGGCGCCCAGTTCGCATTTTCCAACATCTGTTGCACGATGGCATCATCAACTTTTTCTCCGGTGTAGTCTTTTGGGAAAGTTGAACGCCTGGATTTTACTAAGGTGTTTAGTTCGGATGGTGTCATGGGGTAAAGGTAGTTAATAGTCCACAGTCCACGGTTTGATCGCGGTCCAACTCACCCCATCTCCGCTAGTACGAACTTGATAACTTATATTACCCCTCTCTTCCAGGAAGAGAGGGGTAGCACAACTTTTGAAGTTCTGATGAGAGCTAATGGGGTGAGTTGGTGGCAGGCAGGTGCCCGTGGTCTGTTAACCTGATCTACTTCGGAAACTGGCTCGTATCAATCCCCGGAATCACTTTCAAAGCATTTTTATAATAAATTTTTTTCAGCACATCGTCTGGGAGCTCGAGTCCATACATTCGCCAGAAAGCATGATACCGCTTGTGGTAAGGAAAATACTCATCAGCAGTTTCGAGAACCCGGAAGTACGTGGTGTACTCGTCAGGTTGCCAGCTGTCTTTTCCGAACATCACACGATCCTGGTATTTAATCATGAAGTTACGGGCGGTGTGCGGCTGTCGGCCTAGCTCGGCAATCACTGCACCGATTTCAACGTACATGTTCGGCATTTCATCAAGCAACTTGCCAAGCTTTTCAAGATCGTTCGGGTACCAGCCCATGTGTGCGTTGATGAATTTTGTTTTGGGATGCTTCCGAAACATGTTGTGCTGCTCCTTGATAATTTGCTCCCACGGTGCAGGGTCGGTATTACTGCGTTGTCGACCTTCGTGTGTTTTTAATTCAAGCCAGCGTTCATTCAGGGAATCCATAGGACTCCAGAATGGTTTTGGATCCGCAGCATGAATGAGTACCGGGATTCCGAGTTCGCCACACTTATCCCAAATAGGATCAATGCGCGGATCGTCAATCTGGATGCGCTTGCCATTTTTATCGCGGTCACGCATACCGAGACTTTTATAGATCTTTAATCCTTGTGCTCCTTTTTTTACATCGTCTTCTAATTGTTTCAATGTTCGAGCCTGCCATTGTGGATCATCGATTGCTGCGAAATCAATATTGGTAAATGTTACAAAGCGTTTTGGCTGATACTTTTTTATGTTTTCCAATGATTTCTCCAGG
>DASTYM010000580.1:0-3628 GCA_035764995.1 Cyclobacteriaceae bacterium
TCATCAAGATCAATCTGTCCTAAATATGCGGCATTATACCGCTCTTTCCGTTCGCCAGTTAGTCGAACTTTGCTTCCCAAACCATAATCCCCGCTCTTCCAACTGTACGCCATTAGATCTCTGAAGTATCGGACCTTAGCATCAGTGGCATACCATGTTTGAAACAATGCCGAGCAATCGCGGTTCTTGCAATAAGACTCCAGGAGCTCGAGGTCGCGTTGGTAATGTTTTTTTTTTGGAATTTCAGGTACACTTCCGGTTCAAGCCGGTATCCAGTGTCAAGAACGTAATGATAGTTCGACCATTCTTTTTGCGTCCGGATATGATAGTAATCTTCACTTGCGGATGCGTTCTTTCCGAAGAATTTGATTCCATTATCGCTAACGGTTATCATTAAAGAGTCGCCAGGGGAGAGAATGAGCGTATTATGCCTCATTCTTTCTCCATACGAACAATAGACCTGCTGTGTATTTCTGAGAAAGAACTTGATTTCGAAGTTCCCCTCATCATCGATCGTGGCGTACTCATAGTTTTCCACGCCCAGCAAGTAGTCCACGACCGCAAAACGTATCGAGGATGGTTTTTCATTCGACAATGTTATCTGCCCTTGAATGAACACAGAGTCCTTGCCCATTTCTTCACGAGCCGCATGCGGCTGTCCTAAGGAGACACAGAGGGGTGAAAGAATGAATAAAGAACAAAGAATGTTTTTCATAAGGCCGGTGGGTACTCAATTAATAGCCTGTTCAGTAAACTAATAAATTAGGTGTAAAACTCATAGGGTTTTATCATTCCAAATCAACCGGGCTCTTTAAACGTACAATTAACTTTGCGCGATTACCCATCGCTAATCGAAACTTTTACCCTGAAATCGCCAGTACTGGAAGTTAGCTCAGCGATCAAAAGCTAATCGCAAATTTTCCATCGAAATGCTAGTTAATCGGAAATTTTACCGGTAAATGCTGAGAGGGCCGGAAATTTTACGCTTTTGGACATCGAAATGGCCTCATGTCCGAGTCGCCTGCGACAACTGAACATCAATAAGCAAACCGGCAATTAAATGCCGATTTTGTGTAATTCAGCTATTCTTAAGGTCACTAAATGTTAAATAGGAACTATAGTGCCGAATAGGAACTAAATTGCCTATTCGTTCGTATATATTAAATAAATGTGGTTTTATCCCTTCTAATCCGGCAATTACTTGCCTAGTTCTATGAATATAAATAGTCAAAAAGGAGCCATCGGGGCGGTCCTCCAATCTAGACGAAAAGCACGGAAGATCCCGCAAGAGCAGCTGGCAGATATTGCCGGCATCTCTCCACGAACACTTCGCGATATAGAAAAAGGCGTTGCAAATCCTGAATTGGAGACGCTTATGAAAATCTGCACTGTGCTCGGAATGGAAATCAAAATTGAGGTGATTAAGTAATGGGACGGAAGGCCGAAGTATATAATAATGGGGTGCTTGCAGGCATTCTTGAAAAGTCGGATCGTCAGCAATACACTTTTCGCTACGATGACGACTATTTTATTAATCCTGCACGGAGCGCGATTAGTCTGTCGATGCCTAAAAGTCAACAAGAATATCGCTCACACTTTTTGTTTCCATTTTTTTACGGGCTGCTGTGCGAAGGAGTAAACAGACAAACGCAATGCAGATTGTTGAAAATTGATGAGAACGACCATTTCAGTCTGTTACTTGCAACAGCCCAATCAGATACGATAGGATCAATTACTGTGAAAGAAATAACATCATGAACTGTTCAGGTTGCTTAAAACAAATTGATTATGCTGGCTATTGCCGGAGGTGCCTGAAGGAACTATTCGAAGGCAAAAAGGTTGACCATGTTCTTTCTTTCAAGTCGCCTTACAAAGAAGATTCGGACCTCTATCAAGAGCGAACAAAGAAACTTTCTATCTCCGGAGTGCAGGCAAAATACTCGATGCGTCTTGAGGATAAAAATCTTATCCTGACGGATAAGGGAGGACAATACATTCTTAAGCCAATTCCGGTCGGCCAATTTAAGAACCTTGATCAGGCGCCTGCCAACGAACATTTAACAATGCAACTGGCGGGACAACTTTTTAAGATGGCCGTACCACCAAATGCCATCATTCATTTCAGCGACAACAGTCCCGCGTATCTGGTAAAGAGATTCGATGTAAAGAGCGATGGCTCGAAATATCCACAAGAAGATTTTGCCCAGATAGCACAGGTAACAGAAGAAACGCATGGTAAAAACTATAAGTACGATCTTTCCTATGAAGAAATTGGACTGTTGATCAAACGGCATATCCCAACATATGCCATTGAACTTGAAAGGTTTTTCAGGTTGGTACTGTTCAACTACATTTTCTCAAATGGCGATGCGCATGTAAAAAATTTCTCCGCCATGCTAACAGATGATGGTGACCACGTTCTTACTCCAGCCTACGATTTATTATGTACACGAATACATTCACCGGGCGAAGCCGATATGGCCCTAACACTTTTTAAAGACCGATCCACTGAGGCTTATGATGCGCATGGCTTTTATACATATGACGACTTCTTGGAATTTGGTAACGTGTTAGGAATAAAGGAAAGCCGTTTGATTAAAATAATCGAGGTATTTAATGGCAAGGAAGAAAGTGTCGATAGGTTGGTTGATGCATCATTCTTAAGTAATGACCTTAAAGTCATCTATAAAAATACCTACAAGGATAAAATGACACGACTAAGTATTCGCTATAAAAAATAGACTATTGTTAATAAAGGGTTATAACCTCCTCCGATTTCAACTTATTCCGTTCTCTCTTCAATGGCAGAGAAGATGCTCTTGCCAGGACGCAGTCTGACAAACGTCATCCCGCAGCCCTCCTGTCCAGAGCTTCAACAGGCGACGCATGCACTGCCAGACGACAGCCTGGATAACAGGCTGATCTATCAGCCCAATCCTTTCGAGGATGACTTCACACTGGTTGTAGACAGTGATCTTCAATCAACCGCTGAGGTTGCGGTGTATGACATGGAAGGCATCCATTGGTGATCGACATGGTCGAGACTAACACACCGCATCAGTTGGGTAAAAACTGGAAAGAAGGTCTTTACATCCTCCGCATTACCGTCGATGGCCAGATCATGTTTAAGAGAGTCATAAAAGAACGTCACTAATTCACGCGTAGGTGGCACATAACACGGCATGAAGGTGATGCCGGCAATAAGAATTACGGTTCACGGTTTCGAGATCGGATACTTAAATATCACCCATGACGTGCTGCCAACAAACGAACCGCATCGATTGGGTGATGACTGGAAAGAAGGCTTGTACATCCTGCGCATTGTTGTTGAAGGACACGTTTCGTATACCAGAGTCGTTAAAGGTCTACGGTGACCCGATCGTAGATATTCCAATGACTACGCCTGGCAAGATCGTTACGATTACCGGTTGATGTCTTTCGGTGATCTTATCTGGATCTATGGTGGTCGTGATTCGAACACCCGTAATACCTATAAGAATGTTTGGCTTTCGCCGGAAGCAGCCAACTGGTTTTCTTCCTTTCGAGCATCGGATCAGGGTCGCCAATCGTGGCAGGCTTGCAAGTAATAATCACAATGACCATACCTATGAAATTTCTTGAAATTCTT
>DASTYM010000581.1:0-14766 GCA_035764995.1 Cyclobacteriaceae bacterium
AAAAAACGTAGGCTCTATTTCATTGTTTGAGCCGAACGATCCAAAAAACACATGGGGCATGCAGCCGATCGTTGTAAAGTCGTACAACAAATTAATGCAGTCAGACTACAGCGAAGGATTTATTCCCAATATTGCAAATGATGATAACCATCTTGTGTTGCGCCCACTCGGAGATCTTGAAGAGAATTTGCTAAGTATGGCAATCGCAGAAATTACAGGCGTGACCAGCAGAAGAAGCCTGGAAACGAGGAAAACACTTGGCGAAATGATTGGTTCATCGGCAGATCGTAAACGAGGCAGTTTTAATTTACTGATCGATGACGATCGCATTAAAACAGGGGTGAAGCCCGCAGAGCAAATCCCCTAGCCGCAGCCTAAATTCTTTTTCAAATTCCGATCGGGTAGCCCGCCAAAATCAAAAGATTCATCTTTCTCCTGAGCAGGCGGACTAATAATTTTCTTTTCCGCTGGTTTTGGCTTCTTCTTGTCCTTTTTCTTTCCCATACCTAAAGCTACCTGACTAAAATCATTGTTTTCACGGATTTCAGGCCATATATTTGTTTAAAATTAATCTAAATAAAGTGAGTTCCGGCAATAAGAATGTAGCGCAAATGAAGCCAGGAGAGGTTGGGATCATTGCCGGGTTTACCGATGAACAGTTATCGGTTAAACTACTGGAGATGGGGTGCCTTCCGGGCGCAGCCATTCGTTTCAATTTCACAGCTCCTTTGGGCGATCCCGTTTGTATCAGTGTTTTGGACTATGAACTCTCTCTCCGGTTAGATGAGGCAGCCACGATTTCAATTCTGAATTAATGTCAGCATCCCAACGGTTGAAAATAGCATTCGTAGGGAATCCTAATTCCGGCAAGTCATCACTGTTCAATCACTTCACAGGACTCAATCAAAAGATTGGAAACTTTCCGGGTGTTACCATTGAAAAGCGTGTTGGTCATTCAACATTGAAGGAAGGGTTGGTTGCAGAAGTGATCGATCTTCCTGGGATCTACAGTTTATATCCGCGCAGCCTTGATGAACGAATTGTATCAGAGATTTTGCTCGATCACAAATCAGAATCCTGCCCCGATAAAATCATCGTTGTTGCAGATGCAACGAATCTTAAAAGAAGTCTTTTATTATTAACGCAGGTAATTGATATAGGATTACCAACGGTGCTGGCATTGAACATGATGGACCTGGTGGCGAAAGCAGGGATCAGTTATGATATTAATGCATTGTCAGTTCAACTAGGTGTACCGGTTGTGCCGATCAATGCACGAAAGGGAACCGGGCTGGAAGATCTGAAAAAAGTAATCAGCGGTCCGCTGCATATTCCAACCAAAAATATTTTTGAAGTATATCCTGAAGCAAGAGGTGCTGTAAAAATGGTTCGCGACCAACTTCAGTTGGATAATGATTATGAGGCATACCATATTTTACAGCAACCTAAAGCACTTGGGTTTTTGTCAACGCAGCAACAACAATTTATTGAGTCGGTAGCGGAGCAACATAACTGCTTCCCCGGCAAATTTCAGGGAGCAGAAACAATTCATCGGTATACATTCATTCAGGGATTGCTGGATAAGGTAACGCTTAAAGCATCTAATAAATCCTGGAAACAGTACAACAGCGCTCTCGATAAAATTCTGGTTCATAAAATCTGGGGATACCTGATTTTCTTCACCATTCTCTTTTTAATCTTTCAAGCCATCTTCGCATGGGCTACCGTTCCGATGGATTTTATTGACGGAATGTTTGCGAGCCTGAGCAATAACCTGAGTGAGGTTTTACCAGGGGGCCCGCTTGCAAGGTTGTTAACTGAAGGCGTTATTCCGGGCATTGGTGGTATTATTATTTTCGTTCCACAAATCGCCATCCTCTTTGCGTGCATAGCTGTGTTGGAGGAATCCGGATACATGGCGCGAGTGGTTTTCCTGATGGATAAAATCATGCGCAAGTTTGGCCTAAACGGAAAAAGTGTTGTGCCCCTCATGTCGGGTGTGGCTTGTGCTATCCCCGCTATTATGGCCACACGAACCATCGACAACTGGAAGGAAAGAACAATTACCATTTTTGTTACGCCCCTCATGAGTTGCTCGGCACGCTTACCTGTATTTACAATTTTGATTGCGTTAATCGTACCGGATCAGCAGGCGTTTGGCTTTTTTAATTTGCAAGGACTCACCTTAATGGGTTTGTATCTTCTCGGGTTTGGTGCCGCGATGGTATCTGCATTGGTGATGAAGTATATTATCAAGGCAAATGAGAGAAGTTATTTATTAATGGAGCTTCCAACGTACCGCTGGCCAAGATGGTCAAATGTTGGACTTCACATTGTTGAAAAAACAAAAGCATTTGTGTTTGAGGCGGGGAAAGTGATCATCGCCATCTCGATTTTACTTTGGGGACTTGCCAGCTATGGTCCGGGGGAAAAATTTAGAAATGCACGCGAACATGTTTTGCAAGAATCCGCCAATCTTCGATTGACCGAGCAGGGTTTGGAAGACAGAATTTCAGCATACAAACTTGAAAACTCTTTTGCCGGAGTTATTGGTAAAACCATTGAACCGGTTATCAAACCACTGGGCTTCGATTGGAAAATTGGTATTGCGCTCATCACCTCCTTTGCTGCCCGTGAAGTATTTGTCGGAACCATGGCAACGATCTACAGTATCGGCAGCACGGATGATCAAACAACCATTAAAGTGCGCATGAAAGATGAAACGAATCCCGAAACAGGTGGCCCCCGTTTCACTCCAGCGGTTGGTTTCTCGCTCCTGGTTTTTTATACGTTCGCGTTGCAATGCATGAGTACAATTGCCGTGGTGTATCGGGAAACAAAGGGATGGAAATGGCCCATGATCCAACTCGCGTATATGTCGGTGCTGGCGTATCTCTCCGCTTTTACGGTGTTTCAAATTCTTTCCTAGTTGTAAGTTGGCAGTAGGCAAAGGGCAGTAGGCAATTTGTAACCTACCCAGAGCCCAAGTTTTGCTGAGCATCGCCTCCGGTCTTGCTTACTGCCTATTGCTTACTGCGTACTAATTAATTTTCTATATTTAAGGATAAAACATCATTTAAAGGATAAACCTCCCCTATGGACAAGAACTATCAGCTGGGTCTCTTATACCTGGTTCATTTATTAGTGAGTGCTGATGGTGTGGTGGATGAGAAAGAGTTAGCGGCACTTGATAAAATCAAAACCCGCGAGAAAATTTCCGATGCAGTGTTCGGTCAGTTTAAGACAGACATAACCATTAAAAAAGAACGGGATATTTACCAATCCGGACTTGAATTCCTGAGTAAGTGCACCAACGAGCAAAGACTTCAGGCTTTTGCAATCCTGTATAAAATGTCTGAAGTTGATGGAAGAGTTCATGTTAAGGAAGTCCGGTTACTGCTTTATTCCACCAAGATGACGGGCGTTGAGTTTGATGATGTTGTAAAGCAAGCTTCAACGATGCCTTCTTTTTACTAATATGATTCGAATTTTATTTTGCTGCGCAGTATTCCTATTCGCGCTTGTTTCCTGTCAGAAAAAAGGAATTAATAAATTTTCTGACGACACCCTTGTAAAAATAGCCGACTTCCAGGATCGCAGGCTTTCCGATAGCCTGTATCAATTTTTTAATCACGAAAATCCTACATACCGAAAAGATGCGGTGTTGGCATTTGCTTCTATTCAGGATACCTTGGCGATTGCAAGACTGGCCAATGTTTTGAAAAATGATTCTGACATGGAAGTGAGAAGTGCTGCTGCTTTTGCATTAGGTCAGACTGGATCACAAAAGAGCTTTGTTGCGTTGTTAGAGGGTTCCTTTAACACGAAGAGTGATTCTGTTTTGAGAGAAATTTATGAATCGTTTGGAAAGACGGGTAAAGCAGAAAATATATTCAATCCAAAAGAACCTTTAAAGGGAGAGAAAGCCGATGGTTTTGCATGGCTCCAATACAGAATGACATTAAGAGGAATTGCCGACAGCATGATGGTTTTACGATCCATTGATTTTTTAATCGCAACGGATTTAGAAACCCGGTTGGGAGCTGCACATTTTTTTGCACGTGGACCAAAGGATATTTCAGCTGCAGAAGATCAACTTCAAAAAGCTGCAAAGGGAGACTCCTCGGCTTACGTGCGCATGGCTGCAACATCCGCGTTGCGAAAAATCAATACACCAGCATCACTTGAAGTTATTAAAAATGTTTTGTCGAACGATGCAGATTATCGGGTGCGCTCAAATGCTGTGAGAGCATTGCTAACTTTCCCGATTAAAGACATCAAGCAAAATTTATTCACAGCGCTCAAGGATTCCAATCAACATGTTGGAGTGGCAGCTTCCGAAGTTATTAAATCAGCGGCCACGAAAGATGAATTTATGGAACTGATACCATTAGCGCGCGCAGCCACCAACTGGAGAGTTCAGGGTAATTTGTATGAGGCTGTGTTGAATGTTTCAAACAATAAAGAAATCGCAGAAGAAATATTCAAACTTTATAAAAACATTGAAAATCCTTACGGAAAAGCTGCATTGTTAACAGCGCTGGGAAAATCTACGTTGGCTTATGACTTCATTAACACGCAACTCCACGAATCGAAAGTTCCGGTGATTATGTCTTCCGCGGCCGCAGCATTGGTCTCCATCAATGGAAACAAGTTGTTCGATGCGGAGATGCAGAAAATCTTTATTGAGATTTATAAAAAAGCTTTTGAAACCGGTGATGCCGCTGTGATGGGAACCATCGCGGGTGCATTGGCTGATTCAACATTAGGTTACAGAAATGTGATTACGGATTTTACTTTTCTGTATGATGCAAAAAAGAAACTTTCACTTCCTAAAGACAATGAAGCGCTTCAGCCTTTAGAAGCAGCCATTGCTCACTTCGAAAGAAAGAAAATTTCACCTGAGGTGAAAAACGAATTCAACCATCCGATAGATTGGGCATTGGTGAAAACAATTCCTGCCGATCAGAAAGTGCTGATTAAAACGGGTAAAGGGGATGTTGTGATTCGTTTATTGGTGGAGGAAGCACCTGGTTCAGTAGCCAATTTTGTTCAACTGGTGAACAGCCATTATTTTGATTCGAAAAATTTCCATCGTGTGGTCCCGAATTTTGTTATTCAAGGTGGATGTAACCGCGGAGATGGATGGGGCAGTGAAGACTATTCGATTCGTTCAGAGTTTTCGATGAGAAGATACACCGAAGGATCTGTGGGAATGGCTTCAGCTGGAAAAGACACGGAAGGAACACAATGGTTTATCACCCACTCACCAACACCTCATCTTGATGGACGATACACTATTTTTGCGGTTGTAGAGAAAGGCATGGATGTGGTGCACAAGATTGAAGTTGGCGATTTGATTGAGAAGGTGGAATTGATAAAATAGGCAGCGTTGACTAAGGCATTTGATCAGAATTTTAAGATTGGAATACTGGGTGGAGGCCAGCTCGGCCGCATGCTCATCCAATCGGGTATTGATTTCAATCTTTCTTTTTCAGTTTTAGACCCCGATGAAAATGCTCCCTGTAAAGGACTCGCAGATTTTCACGTTGGCAAACTCACCGATTACAATACTGTGATGAAATTTGGAAGTGCTTGCGATGTTATTACCATTGAAATCGAAAATGTTAATACACAGGCGCTGCGAGATTTGGAGAAGGCAGGTAAGAAGGTTTTTCCTCAGCCTCCTGTAATTGAGCTGATTCAAGACAAGCGCACCCAGAAATCTTTTTATAAAGAGCGAGGAATTCCAACAGCGCAGTTTCATTTAACTGAAAACAAACAGGACATTCAAAAGCATGCCGATTTTCTACCCGCTGTGAACAAGTTGGGAAGAGAAGGATACGATGGTCGTGGAGTCCAAATTATTAAATCGAAAGAGGACTTATCCAGGGCATTTGATGCGCCAGGACTGCTTGAAAAACTTGTAGACTATCAAAAGGAAATTTCTGTTATCGTGGCCAGAAATGTGCAAGGAGAAATCAATTCTTACCCGGCCGTTGAAATGGTCTTTCATCCAGAAGCCAATTTGGTTGAATACTTATTTGCACCAGCCCAATTAGAAGATCACGTGCGAAAGGAAGCAGATGCTGTAGCAAGAAAAGTAATCGAGCGATTAGAAATGGTCGGGCTGTTGGCCGTTGAAATGTTTGTTACGAAAGAAAATGAAATCCTGGTAAATGAAGTTGCACCACGGCCGCACAACAGTGGCCATCAAACCATTGAAGCAAATGCGACTTCTCAATACGAACAACATTTACGCGCCATTGCCGGACTACCGTTAGGCGATACCAGTATTCTGATACCCAGCGCCATGGTGAACTTGTTGGGCGAACCTGGATTTTCCGGACCGGCCAAATACCAGGGATTTGAGGAAGTTGTTCGGGTTGCTGGTGTTCATGTCCATTTATATGGAAAGAAACTGACCAAGCCTTTCCGAAAAATGGGACACGTAACAATTATTGATCAGGACATTGAAAGTTTAAAACAGAAGGCCACCTTTGTAAAACAAACGCTCAAAGTAATCGCATGAGTAAACCAGTAGTAGGAATTATCATGGGCAGCCAGTCGGACCTGCGTATCATGAAGGAAGCAGCTGAAGTTTTGGAAGAGTTGTCGATCCCTTTTGAACTGACTGTCGTTTCAGCTCATCGGACACCGGTGCGAATGATGGAGTATGGAAAAAATGCACGGGCGAAAGGAATAAAAGTAATTGTTGCAGGAGCTGGAGGAGCAGCGCACCTTCCCGGTATGGTTGCATCCATTACATCACTTCCTGTAATAGGAGTACCCATTAAATCATCGAACTCAATTGATGGTTGGGATTCCGTATTATCGATTTTGCAAATGCCTGCAGGTGTTCCTGTTGCAACTGTTGCACTGGATGGCGCACGAAATGCAGGAATACTTGCCGCTCAAATAATAGGAGCCTCCGATAAAAAAGTAGCGAAACGACTCGATAAGTATAAATCATCGCTTAAAACCAAAGTTGAAACCTCTGCCAAATCCATTGAAAGAAGAGGCTGGCGCAAGTCGCTTCAATAGCGTTTTCAGATTACTTAAAAATCCTTAATTTCAGTCCTTTCTACCTGATATGAGACCTCAAGAGAAAGGTTGGCTCAAGGCCTATCTTGATTTCAGAAAAGATCTGCTCAAGGATCTTACACTGAAAAAGAAAGGATCGCATCCTGAACACTCTCTTTACAGTGTGATTCAGCCTACCGGGTTGATGTACGGACAAACGGTGACTCACATTGATCATCCTGATGTACACGAATGGAGCGAGAAGGATAAAATGAAAATCCTGCTGGCAGAAAGCCTGATCAGCAGCTCACTTTTATTCTACGAAAAGCCAATCAACAATCCGGAAGAACTTTCACAAGTCTTTTTTAAGACGATTGAAAACATCGCCAATTTCTACAACAATATTTTTCCGGAATTAGCAACACCCAGCAAAACCTTGTTCGGTAAGAAACGGTCTCCCTTGGAGTTAGCAGAGAAAATACTGGAGAAGCGAATCGACCGCACAACAGATTTTAAAGGAAACTTTTGGACCTATTTCTTTCACAACAGTCTGTTGTTTTTAGACGTATTTATTTTTGGTCAATGGATTCACACCAATGCGGATCGTATTGTGGCAGATTTCTTTCGTTACGAGCGAGATGAATTAAGATTTTCAATTGTAAAAGTCATTGCTGCCGCAGCACACTCAGATAATATTGTGGATTCTGAAGAACGCAAGCTATTTGAGTACTTCATTCAGAGCACAGATTTATCAGGCGATAAAAAGAAAGAGGCACTTCAGATTTTTGAAAGCGGGGTGGAGATAGAAGCCATTAATCTGCCTTCTGAAAATTCATGGATCCTGAGAAAGTTCTTTCTGGAGATTGCTATCCTCACTGCCTGGGCTGATAAAAAAGTAGAACAAGCCGAACAGGAATTTCTGAAACAACTTTGTGGGTATCTGGGATTCTCTGATGAAGATCTGGAAAATAGCCTGATTGCTATCGAAGGTTTTGTGCTGGAGCACTGGCAGCAACTGGATTATCTGCAGGGAAAACAAGACTACGACCGCGTGAGCGAACATTTTATCAGTCGTGTTTCTAAACTTGCGGAGAAAAACAAAAGTCGATTGCTTGAGGAAATTCAGGACAGTGAAGATGTGATGAGACTATTAAAGAAAGCGCGTACGGAGGAATTAAATCCTGAAGAAAGTGAACGTATCCGTAAAGAATTGATCCTTATTTTAAAAACAATCCCAACGTTTGTGATTGTTTCGTTGCCACAAAAGTTTTTAACGTTGCCGATGCTCATGAAGATTTTGCCAAAAAATCTTTTTGCAGAAGGACTTCCGAATTGATTTATTACTCTAACTCAGCACCTGCTTTTCGCGGAACCAATACGGAGAATATAATGGAGAGGGTAAGGGTGGCTATAATGACCGTGAACGAAAGGTACACGTTGATGTCAATATCAAAAATCTCCAACAACATCTTCGCGCCAATGAAGAACAGGATGATCGACAATCCTTTTTGCAACAGGTAGAACTTATCAATAATTCCAGCCAACAGGAAGAACATCGCGCGTAAGCCCATCACGGCAAAAATATTGGATGTATAAATCAGGAATTCATTTTGTGTGATGGCGAAGGCAGCGGGGATGGAGTCAACTGCAAAAATTAAATCGGTTGTTTCGATAAGAATGATAACCAGGAATAAAGGTGTAAAGAAAAATTTCCCTCCTTCTTTAACAAAGAACATTCCACCACGATCGTCAACGGTGATTGGCAGGTATTTTCTACAAAGCTTAAGAATCGGATTTTTTTCGGGCTCGATTTTCTCATCACCATCTTCAAAATAAATCCGGATACCGGAGTAAATCAGAAATACTCCGAAGATGTAGAGAATCCAGTGGAACTGCTGAATCAGAATCGCTCCAACGAAAATGAAGATTGCTCTGAAAATTACCGCACCTAAAATTCCCCAGAAAAGAATCTTGTGGTAAAATGACTCGTCCACTTTGAAGTATTTCAAAATGAGCAGAATCACAAAAATATTGTCAACAGAAAGGGCGTATTCTGTAAGGTAAGTTGTCAGGTATAAAACCGCTGCCTCTGAACCGCTTAAAACTACGGTGATTCCTCCTTCCAGGTGCTTATAGGGTCCACCGAAGTAAATCAGACACCCGAAAATTGAGCTAATCGATACCCAGAAAATGGATTGATTGAGAGCCGATTTAGTAGAAATCTTATGAGCCTGCTTATGGAAAAGACCCAAGTCCAGAATCATGAAAATGACGATAACGGCTATAAAGATGCCAAAGAGCACAGCTTCTCTTTCGTCACCGCCAAAAAGAAAAAAGGCAAGTATATCTAATGTGCTCAACAAAGGGTCTTAATTTCAACAGTTTAGGAGTAGCCAAAAGTAGGGGTTCAACACCAAATTCAACTACCCGTAGCCTTCAAAAATACAAATATAATTTAAACACAAAAACTTACATGGCCGATTTATAGATGAGGGGTGGTAAAGGAAACCGTTCAAAGGAAAATTTAATTACCGCAACTTTCGCAAACGCCTTGAATAAGCAGATTTACCTCCCGGGCTCGGTATCCCTTAGGCAGTTTGATGTTCGGGACCTCGATGTTTAAACAGTTAGTTTGGCCACATTTGGTACATTTAAAATGGACGTGGTCGTGGTGGTGGTTTGCGGTGGTACAGGCCTCATTGCACAACGCATATTTCAGGCTTCCCTCATCGTCAAGTACCTTATGGATAAGGCCTTTATCAAGAAAGGTCTTGAGCGTGCGGTAAACGGTAACCCGATCAAAAGATGCCGGAACCTCGCGTTCGATGTCGCCATGGGCCAGAGCATAATTTCGCTTTAAAAATGCTGAAAGAATGGCCTCTCTGCTGGGTGTAGAGCGCAACTTAAAATCTTTCAGGATTTGTGTGGAGGCATTCATTCTTCCTGAACCTGCAATTTTAACAGGGTACTATAAATACCATTATTTACACGGGTAAGTTCAGCATGAGATCCCATTTCTGCAAGACGGCCTTCATTGATTACAAAAATGCGATCCACTTTTTTAATCGTGCTAAGGCGATGAGCAATCACGATGCTGGTTCTTCCTTCCATTAATTTTTCCAACGCCTCCTGTACAAGCCTTTCGGATTTTACATCCAATGAGCTGGTTGCTTCGTCAAGAATAAGAATGGCAGGATCTTTTAGAATCGCACGTGCAATGGCAATTCGCTGCCGCTGACCTCCAGACAATTTAACACCTCGCTCACCCACAACTGTTTCAAAACCCCGAGGGAAACTTTCAATAAATTCCAATGCATTTGCTTTACGCGCTGCATCCTTGATTTCGCTCAGTGTTGCATTGGGTTTACCATATGCAATATTCTCCTGAATGGTACCTCCAAACAAAATTACTTCTTGCGGAACAATGCCAATGTTTTGCCGATAGGCAGTGAGGTTGTACGACTGAGTGGCGTTTGAATCAACCAGAATGTTTCCCCGGCTCACCGGATAAAAACGCATCAACAAATTAATGATGGTTGATTTTCCTGAACCACTTTGGCCAATCAGCGCAACTTTTTCTCCGGCAGCAATTTTGAACGAAAGATCTTTCAATACGGGAAAATCAACCCGACTCGGATATGAGAATGAAACCTGATCAAATGAAATTTCTCCGTTGAACTTGACAGGCGCCTCAACTGATGCATCACTTTCGTCTGGTTGATGGAGTAATTCCAATAATCTTTCGGAAGCACCGATGGCACGTTGAATATGCGAATAGATATCGCCTAGCCCGGCAATGGATGCGCCAATAAATCCTGTGTAAAAAACAAATGAAAATAATTTCCCGGCAGTGAGTGTACCATCCTGAACAAGCAACGCACCCTTCCATCCTATCGCAACGATCCCGCCAAACAATGCGAGAATTACGAATGAAACAAAAAGCCCGCGGTAACGCGCGGTGCGAAGAGCCACGTTGACGACTTCGTTCAATGATTTTTTATAACGAAAGATTTCGAACACTTCGTTTGTAAAAGCTTTTACAACTGCGATCGATTGTAGTGACTCTTCAACAATCACATTGGCTTCCGCTAACTTATCCTGTGTATTGCGAGACATCTTGCGGATATATTTTCCAAAAATTATAGCCAGGATGACCAGCACCGGAAAAGTGAGCAACATAAAAAACGTTAGCTCAGGCGCGAGGTAAAGAATAATTCCTGTACCGATAATCAGAATTGAAATTTGCCTGAATAATTCAGCGAGCGTTGTTGTGAACGTATCCTGAAGCTGAGCAACATCCGAAGTTATGCGACTCATGAGCTCACCCACACGACTGCTGTCAAAAAAAGTCAGTGGAGACCAAATCATTTTTTTGTAAACAGCCTGGCGAAGGTCAGCGAGTGTGCGCTCACTTGTAACAGCGAAAGCGTAAACACGGGTGAAGGATACAATGCTTTGAATAATGAGAATCCCGAAAAGTGTCAGGGCAACCTGATTAATCGAAGTAAAGTACTCAACTGATTTTCCTGAAGCGATGTCGAGCAACATTCCTGCGAAATAGGGAAAGGATAGTACCGTTATGCTGGATAATAACAGCGAACAGATACCGATAAAAAAAAGCCATTTGTATGGCAGCACAAATCGAAAAATGCCTGCCAGATTTTTAAGATTAGCCCTGTTCAGCGGGCGCTTGTCTTCTTGTTTCAACGGCTCTTGTGTTCTCTTTCCCATGTTTTATTGTATTGCAATGGTGCCCCTTATCACAAATTGTACGGCATCTCCCAGAAACATTTGCTGGCTTCCTTCTATAGAGTAGGATACCAGGGCCGTTTTATTGTTTATTTCCTGAAATTCTAAAATCAAAAGTCGGGTGCCCTTCAGTAATGAATTTTCTTCCCGATACAATGCTTCAACTCTTCTGATTTTTGACAGACTTTCTAAATAGAAAATCTTGACAAATACAACAGGTAATGCTGACTGCGCAGAAATAAGATGAATCGACAGATTACTGGTTGAATCCTTTAATCCGCTTTCAACCTTGTAATTACCGACTTTAACCGGGTTGTTGATGGAGTTGAGTTCAGCAAAAATATCCAACTCGTACGCCCAGGCTGCTGAATCTTTCGGGGCAAAGGTGCTCGTTTCTTCTGCTCCGTTGATTTCTGCTTTCTTGGTTAGCTGTGCTTTTGACTCTAATAAAAATTCGATTTGATTCTCTATCAAACTATCAATCGGGTAATATTGATGCGTAACACTTTTTTTTGTCTCGCATGAGAGCAAGGATAAAAGCAAGCTTAGGCATGATAAAAGAATAACAGGTTTCTTCATGATGGATCGAAAATTATTTTTGATCAATCAGAACACGACCCGTCATTTGAGCAGGAATGGGAATGCCCATCAGTGTTAGAATAGTAGGAGCAAGATCACCAAGCTTTCCATCAGCAATTTTTCCCTTGTAAGAACTGTCCACCAAAACACACGGAACAAGGTTTGTGGTGTGCGCTGTGTTGGGGGTACCATCATCATTCACCATAAACTCGGCATTGCCATGATCTGCAATGATGATGGTGGTGTAATTATTTTTTAAGGCGGCTTCTACAACTTTTCCTGCACAATAATCTACTGTTTCACATGCTTTCACCGCAGCTTCAAATACACCGGTGTGCCCGACCATGTCGGGGTTGGCAAAATTCAGACAGATAAAATCAACTTCACCTTTTTCTAATTCAGGTATAATCTTGTCTTTGATATCATTTGCGCTCATTTCCGGTTGAAGATCGTAAGTCGCCACTTTCGGTGACGGACAAAGAATTCGTGACTCACCGGGAAATTGTTCTTCTCTGCCACCTGAGAAAAAGAAAGTAACGTGAGGATATTTTTCTGTCTCCGCTATTCTGATTTGTTTCTTACCAGCACGCGCAATCACTTCACCTAATGTGTTTTCGAGATTGTCTTTATCGAAAATCGTTTTTACATTTTTAAAAGTGTCATCGTAATTTGTAAGCGTAATGTAGTAGAGATTCATGGCCTTCATTCCCTGCTCAGGAAAATCCTGTTGCGTGAGCACCTGTGTAATTTCCCTTCCGCGATCGGTGCGGAAATTAAAACACAGAACGACATCACCCGGTTGAATGGTTGCCAATGGTTTTCCGGAATTTGTAACCACAATTGGTTTGATAAACTCATCCGTTACATCAGCAGCATATGATTTTTGAATAGCTGCTAAAACATCCGTTGTCGATTCACCGGTTCCATTTACTAAAAGGTCGTACGCAAGTTTAACACGCTCCCAGCGCTTGTCTCGATCCATTGCAAAGTAACGACCCACCACACTGGCGATTTGCCCTGTTGTCTTTTTTAGGTGTGCCTGTAAATCGCGCAGATATCCCAAGCCTCCTTTAGGATCAGTGTCACGGCCATCGGTGAAAGCGTGCACGAATAAATTTTTGATTCCTTTATTATGCGCGATCGTACAAATACCTTTCAGGTGATCAAGATGTGAGTGCACACCACCATCAGAAACCAAACCAATGATGTGAAAGTTTTTTGAATTCTTGATCGCGTAATTGAAGGCTTCCAGCAAAACAGGATTATTGTCGAGTTCTTTTTCTTCAATTGCTTTATTGATTCTGACCAAATCCTGGTACACAATGCGGCCAGCACCAATGTTCATGTGCCCAACTTCAGAGTTTCCCATTTGTCCGGCTGGTAAACCAACGGCAAGACCGGAAGCTTCCAAACGACTGTTTGCATACTTGGGGTAAACCGAATCCATGAAAGGAGTTTTGGCTTGATCAACCGCTGATACTCTTTTGTTGGTAGCAATACCCCAACCATCAAGTATCATCAACATCACTTTTTTATTCATGTGCATTCATTGAATTAGGGTGTAAATATAACCAGTATTGAAGGATTAAATGGGTTACCTCTGCCTTCATCGGTTGAATCCAGAAGTATCCGATGCCATGCACAAATTGGCTTATATTCTTTCTTATTTAGTTGTGTATGGCATACTTTTGGGTTGTTTTACCACCTATGAATAGAAACAGATTTCTATTGTTATTGGTTTTTGTAGTCGTGCTCTTGCCTGCTTTCAACTCGTTGGCACAGGGCTCAGCGGTTATTGATCAGGTGCGGGAATCAATAAAAAGTGGCAGTGCAAAAGAACTGGCAAAATACCTCGATCAAACCGTTGGTGTAACGATTGAAGCCAAGGTTGACAACTATAGTAAGGCGCAGGCGGAATTTGTGCTCCGTGATTTTTTTAAGGCGCACCCGCCTAATGAATTCAATATCCTTCACCAGGGATCATCAAAAGGCGGACAACCCTTTGCCATTGGCGAATACAAAAGTGGCAACGAGAAATACAGGGTGTGGATGAAAATCAAGACCGTGGGGAAAGAACAGCTTATCCAGGAAATTTCGTTCGTGACGGAATAATCTGCATTTGGATTTGAGGGATTTGCAGATTATTGGATTATTCTCGCTAGCGAAATCTTAGTCCAACAAAAATCAGCCTAATCAGCGTAATCATTAAAATCAGCGGTCTATTTTTGCGCTGTGAAGCCGGCTTACATAACCCCTCAATTTCTGAACGAATTTATCACTGCAGCACTTAAGGAAGATGTCGGTGATGGTGATCATGCTACACTGGCTTCTATTCCGGCTGCAGCCAGAAGTAAAGCTAAATTGTTGGTGAAGGATGATGGCATATTGGCTGGTGTTGAGCTGGCGGCTTCAATT
>DASTYM010000582.1:0-3676 GCA_035764995.1 Cyclobacteriaceae bacterium
TCAAGACTGTATGAAAGGGGTAAACTTTCACTAGGACAAGCTGCAGAATTGGTCGGACTGTCAAAAAGCGCATTTATGGAAGTCCTGGGAACCTTCGGAGTTTCTGTTTTCAATTACCCATCTTCAGATCTTGACCGAGACGTAGAGAATGCAAAAGGTTATAATCTCTGATACAAGCTGTTTAATCCTTCTTGACAAGATTGGAGAACTGGAACTTTTAAATAAACTCTTCGGACAAATTATAGTAACGCGAGAAATTGCTCGAGAATTTAAAAAGGAGTTACCAGACTGGTTTACAGTTGAAGAGCCGACTAATAAAACTTATCAAAAAATTCTTGAAGCCTCACTGGACAAAGGAGAGGCAAGCGCAATAGCGTTTGCTATTGAACAGACCGATTGTTTATTGATAATAGACGATTACAAAGGAAGAAAATATGCAGAGCAGTTAGGTATTAAAATTACCGGGACACTTGGAATAATAATTGACGCAAAACTTAGCGGACACATTGGATCGGTAAAACCAGTGCTGGACAAAATTAAAAAGACCGACTTTAGATTGACCTCAGAACTTGAAAAAAGAACAATTGAAAAAGCAAATGAAGTGTGAAAGCCACCAGTTGGTAGTAAATCAATATAGATAATTCCTTCTCAAAAGGAATTCCAGAGTGGCAACATAATTTTTCAGACTTCAAAATCCAGTCAAAGTCAGGCTATTCAAACTTGCAACCAATTCCAAGGACAGTCACATGGGCCCAAATGCCGGGCCTCAACGAGAGGTAGTGAAGGATAGGAGTTAATAAAGAGTGCGAACGAGATCGCGGCACCAAAGGCCGCGAATGTGAAAAGTGCGAGTTGGATCGCAGAATCCAGATAAATATCGGGACCGCGAAAGATTACATTGATAGGTTGCTTTACACCAGAAGTAGTTATATTCGGTGTTAAAGATTTGTTTAAAAAGGAATGATTTCTCGATACGGACTTCTGACTTTGATTGTATTAACAGGTTGCTCAAAACCTGGAGTAAATGAAAATCAATCATCAGACTTGAGCAATACAGACAGTACTATAGTACCACTTCTGGTGAACGATCAACCTGACACATTGAGTTACATTGGTTATATCCAAAAGTTTGAAGACAACAATTCATTCTATACTGACTTGTACTTCGTGGACAATTTTAACTATGATCTTTACAATGAGATCACAGAAATGGGCGACCAGGTGATTTTCAATAATGATGAAGTAAGGAGAACAAAAATGGATATCGCAAGGGTTGGACAATATTTCAACTTGACCGGGCTCAAGAATATTGTTATTTATGACAGTAAGAATCAAAAACTAACCACTGGGCAATTAAGTCATATTGAATATTTTGAGGATGTAATTGAAAGAAAGTTTGTAGCAGTATTTCAGGTTGAAGACTCAACTATTTCCGACCCCTTGTTTTGTATTGGTAACTCAGATGACAACTTGATTGAGGTTAATTTCTCATCTTACAGAGATGAAAAACTGAAATCCGAACTTATTGACTTTTTAGATTTAAATCCTGACAATATCTGGAGTATCGAGCATTACAAAAACGATAATCATATAATTTCTGCAACATCGGCTGACACAACAGCATACATAATAGAAACATTAAATAACGATCATAAAGTTCTGTATAAAAGCAAATCGAGTGAGGCAATTCATGGACTGATGGCGATTTCGAAGATGATTAATGGGCGAGAGATTTTATTGGCGGAATGTGGAATGCCTGAGACCGATATGATGTGGACTTCAGTTTTAGTGTTCAATGGATCAGTGTATGAAACAAGAAAGGATCATCGAATTGCCAGGCGTGAGCACGAATGAGATTTAAAGATGCTAAGGTCAAAGACACTTACCTCTGCGTCTTGGTGCATTAGCGGTTAATTACATTACCCTGTTAATTACAAAATAGGTCATGAACAAGGTTACCCAACAAATTGAACCTAGAGGGCTATATTGTGCCATACTTTTTCTGGCCGCGTTGACAGCCTATTCGCAAGACGATCAGAAAATCATCGTTGGTGGCAAACCCTTTAATCGTGACCAAATTCATGTATATCCGAACATAATCCCGGAATTCAAAATTGTGTTCCCGGCCAAAGAGCAAGAGGTTATTTCAGTTGAAACTATCGGAACGCTCAATAATGAAAATTTCATCGTTACGACATGGTTGCAGACCGAAGCGGACGAAGAGGGCATGATCTATCACGTGGTTCATCATAAAGTTCCACCATCTGTTGAGAATGAACTAAATGGGAATTCAAAAAAAGTTAAAGATTTTCTGGAAACGACAGTCAAGGAAAGTTTGTCTGCATTTGGAGCGATCGATATTAAGATTGAGGAACATACCTACAATGACTATTTGGGGCTGGAGTTTAGCAGCGGCAGTGAATTTTCGAAGCTGCTTTTTATAAAATGCAGAATCTACAAAATAAAAAGTGACTTATTTTTTATTTGTGCTGTCGATCGAAAAACAGACATTAATTCAATGGATCAATTTCTTAACTCGTTTGGGTTAAAATAATCCACTCGAAAAGCAAACCCAATTATGAGAGCATACATATCCGTCAGCTATCACATGAGAAAATTGCTTGATCAGGAAATCAAATCAATCATGGAGGTTTTGCGAGGATATTCCATTTCTCCGCTTGTCTTTGTCGATCAGTACAAGTTTGAGTCTGAACAAGAACGCGACATGATGAAGACGGCCCTGTCGGAAATTGAAAGTTGTGACCTTTTGATAGCTGAAGTGTCAGATAAGGGAATTGGAATAGGAGTAGAGGTTGGATATGCGAAAGCCAAAGGAAAACCTGTTCTCTATTTACGCCAGCGAAACGCTGACCATTCGACAACTGTTTCAGGTATAAGCGATTTTCATATTGCTTATTCCGATACGATGGACTTGAAGCAGAAACTCTCGAAAATCTTAAATAAATTGAAGGGAGAGTTGCCTACTTTTATCGGTAGTGATAATAAGTAGGACAGTTTAGCTCCTTGTGCACAGAAGTTATTTTTTGCCTATAGTTTAGTGTAAACTCATGTGATCCGTTCGAATATTTCCGGATATCAGAGGTGGTCCAATCGTAGGAGTAAGCAAAGTGAAACTTCTCGCTTAGTTTTAAATCAATGAAGTTAATAAAAGAGTCACCGCTTCTCCACGAAACACCTGTACTCAAAACATCGTGAATGATTACTCCCAAATTCAAATCAAAGCTTAACGGTTGCCCTTCCTGTGCTCTGACCAAAATTGATGGATTGAGCTTTACTGTTTCCTTCGGAGTCACTGGAAGAATGGCCCCGCTTCGAATAAAATAATAACGTGCCTCCACGATACTGGCAGCCGCATTTTCTGCATTGACGTTTGACAGCTCGCTATTCAAAATGAATGGAACGGAAAGTCCAAGAAAGAAATTCTTTCGGTTGTAATAAATCCCGGTTCCGAAATTTGGCTTGAACTCGTTTAATGGAATGAGCAGAGATGGGTCGTTAGGATCCATCGGGTCCAGGTTGCTAAAGTCTACACCCAGGAAGTTAAATCCTGCTGACAGTCCCATGGAAAGCGTAGCGTCTCTAAAATGTACTTTATATGAGTAATACGCGTAGACATTTTCGTTTCCGTAGCTTCCAATTTCATCGTGGTTAACCA
>DASTYM010000583.1:0-4847 GCA_035764995.1 Cyclobacteriaceae bacterium
GGCATTTGTATATCGTGAATTAGGTAACACGCAAGCCCAACTTGATGACATCAATCAATTGATAGCACAAAATCCGTCAAACGCTGATTTGTTAAAATTCAAGGCTGGTATTTTTCTGGAATCAGAAAAGTATCGCGAAGCAAAAACAGAACTGCTTAACGTACAAAAACTAACCAACGATGAGCAGATTGAAACACAACTTGGGTTTGTTTACTATAGCCTGAACAACCCCGATAGCGCCTACATTCACTTCGACTCGGCACTTTCTTTAAATGGTGGTTATGCCCCGGCCTATATGTATATGACTTCTCTTTGCCTGGAGCAGGAAGCTTTTGAGTTGGCGCTCACTTATGTTGATCTCGGCCTTCGACTGGAGCCGGGTAACCAGCAACTTTTGTTTTATAAAGGAATTGCCCTCGCTGAAAGCAACCGTCTGGAGGAGGGATGTCGCGTACTTGCCAACGTATTTTATGCCGGACTGGACCAGGCTGGTGATTACCTGAAGCAATATTGCTACAGCGTTAAGGATTGATTCTTTTACGTGCAGTCAGATTGCGTCCCTACGGGACTTCAAGAAGGATTATTTATTTTTTTCTACCGGCATATTGCCCCGCTGGGGCAGGAAGCTCCCCTGGTGGTTCGACTATTTGAAATCCGTTATGGATTCCAATTCCGTTATGGATTCCAATTCCGTTATGGATTCCAATATATGGTAGCAGAGAAAAACCTGTAAAGGAATATTTTTTCCTACCGATATATTGCCCCACTGGGCAGGAGCTACCGGGGAGTTCGACTATTTGAAATCCCGCTAGGGATTCAATATTGGTAGCAAAGAGAAAAAAACTTTGTTAAAGTCCCGTAGGGACGGGATGTTGATGATTTAAACATCACATACACCAGGAAAGAACATGGAATCACTTTTCAGCGTGGAAAGTCGTATTATCTTTGCAACATGTCACAACAGATTTTAATCCTCGACTTCGGTTCGCAATACACACAACTTATTGCCCGAAGGGTACGGGAATTAAATGTGTACTGTGAAATCCACCCATTTAATAAGATTCCAGCGATTACCCCTGATATTAAAGGGGTGATCCTTTCAGGAAGCCCCTGCTCGGTACGTGACGAGGGCTCTCCCAGCGTAGACTTGAATCTGTTCAAAGGGAAGGTACCTGTGTTGGGAGTTTGTTATGGAGCTCAACTAATGGCTCAACAGAGTGGCGGTAATGTTGCTCCTTCCAAAATCAGAGAATATGGTCGGGCCAGATTGACTTCGGTGGACCACCACAATGAATTGTTGAAAGAGATTTCCCTGGATACCCAGGTTTGGATGTCGCATGCAGATACGATTGACAAAATACCTGCGAATTTTGAAATCATAGCAAGTACGCCAACGGTAAAGATTGCAGCGTTCAAAGTGCAGAATGAAAAGGTTTGGGGAATCCAATTTCACCCTGAAGTTACACACACAACTGAAGGAAAAAATCTGCTACGAAATTTCGTGGTTCATATTTGCGATTGTGCACAGGACTGGACACCCGATCAATTTGTGGAAACAACCATTGCAGATCTGAAAAATAAACTCGGTAACGACAAAGTAGTGATGGCGTTATCAGGCGGGGTTGACTCAACTGTAGCAGCAACGTTGATTCACCGGGCGATTGGAAAAAATCTCCATTGCATTTTTGTC
Organism: Cyclobacteriaceae bacterium; assembly: GCA_035764995.1. Classification (GTDB taxonomy): domain Bacteria; phylum Bacteroidota; class Bacteroidia; order Cytophagales; family Cyclobacteriaceae; genus UBA2336. The sequence goes on from DASTYM010000583.1 coordinate 1,691, forward strand.
GATAACGGATTGTTGCGGAAAGATGAATTCACCCAAGTCTTGAAATCATACGAAGGAATGGGACTGAATGTGAAAGGAGTTGATTCCAAGGAACAATTCTATGCAGCCTTGAAAGGACTTACAGACCCTGAAGCAAAACGCAAAGCGATTGGAAAAACGTTTATTGATGTATTTGACCAGGAGTCGCACAAGATCAGCGATGTGAAGTGGTTAGGGCAAGGCACTATTTACCCCGATATCATCGAATCAGTCTCAGTGAAAGGCCCCTCGGTTACAATCAAATCTCACCATAACGTTGGCGGGTTACCGGATAAAATGAAATTGAAAGTGGTCGAGCCCCTGAACACCTTATTTAAGGATGAAGTACGAATTGTGGGAAAGACTCTTAACATTGATCCGAATATTTTAGGCCGTCACCCGTTCCCGGGCCCTGGGCTGGGTATTCGCATTTTAAGTGATATAACAGCAGATAAAGTGCGTATTCTGCAGGAGGTCGATTCTATTTTTATTGGCGGATTAAGGCACAATAACTTATACGACAAAGTGTGGCAGGCAGGCGCCATGTTGTTGCCGGTACAATCGGTAGGTGTAATGGGTGATGAGCGAACCTATGAAAATGTAGTAGCGCTGCGTGCCGTAACCAGTACCGATGGCATGACTGCGGATTGGGCTCATTTACCGTATGAGTTTTTAGCAGAAGTTTCCAGTGACATTATTAATAAAGTAAAAGGTGTGAACCGCGTGGTGTATGATATCAGTTCAAAGCCACCAGCTACCATCGAGTGGGAATAAATTAAAAGTTGACAATTAAACAGTTAGCAATTGACAATGATCAAGTTTCAATTACTTCTTAAATCTATAACCGTTGTACTGATTGTTAATTGCCAATTGTCAACTGTCAATTGCGTTCAGGCGCAGACTAATTACGATCAGCAATATGCTTTTGCTAAAAGACTCTACATCGATGGAAAGTTCAGTCTTGCTCAAGAGAGTTTCAAGTCGCTGATTCCGTACAGTCAGGGAAATCCTTATTCTGAGTACGCGTCTTTTTACTACGCACTAAGCGCTTACCGCCAGGGATTTTTAGCAGTCTCGAAAGATATGTTCACGCAGATAAAATCACTTTATCCTAACTGGGATAAGATGGATGAAGTGAATTTGTGGCTGGCAAAGATTCATTTTGATAACAAAGACTATTTCCAGGGCCTTCGCATGCTGGCTGCGATTCAGAATCAAAAGTTATTAAAAGAAACCACACCGCTTAAAAAGCAGGCACTTGCAGCTGTTACGGATGTACAAACCCTGCAGATGATGCTCGAGAATTACCCTGATGATGAAGTGATTGGAGAAAAATTGGCCCGGGAGCTTTCTAAAAGTCCGTTATCGCCAGAAGATGAAAAATTTTTCGAAGGCCTGATTCAGAAATTCAACCTGAAGAAATCGGATTATGTTGCTGAAACCCCTGCCTCAATACATAAAGATATTTACAGTGTTTCTATTTTATTTCCATTTGTCGTTAACACGCTGGAACCAAACATCAACCGTAAACGAAATCAGTTTGTTCTCGATTTATATGAGGGCATGAAGCTGGCAGCTGATACATTGACTAAGCAAGGAATTAAAATCAGTTTGCGCGCTTATGACACGGAACGCAATCCGGAGAAAATAAAAACGATTCTTGCCACACCTGAATTAAAAAGTACGGACCTCATCGTTGGGCCGCTGTTTCAGGAAGAAAATGATTTAGTGCAGGAATTTTCAAGCACTAATCAGATCAACGTCATCAATCCGATATCAAACAATTCGGATTTAATCAAAAAGAATTACTATGGATTTTTGTATCAACCGAGCTATGAAGTAATAGGAGACAGGGCAGCACAATTTTTAATAAACCGTGACAGCACAAGGAAGTGCATGGTTTTTTATGGAGAGAGCAAACGCGATTCAGCTATGGCTGCCAGCTTTGTTAAACGTGCCAGCGACAATGGATTGAAAATTCTGAGAGCTGAACGAGTGTCGAAGGAAAACTCTAAAAAGATAAACGACATTCTTGCCACACCTACCGAGTTTGATGAATTTAAATATCCGATTCAATTCAAGTTACCAAAAGATAGTCTCGATTATATTTTTGTAGCGTCTGATGACCCATTGATTTACACGAAAGTGATCAGCTGCGTAGAGACTCGTGCTGATTCTATTTTGATCGTGGGCTCCGAAAATTGGCTTGACCAGGCAGCCGTTGATTATGAAAAGTATCAGACATTAAATATTGTTTTAGCGGGACCGAACTTTACAGCCACCAACAACAAGTGGTACAAAGCTTTTCAAAAGAAGTTTATCCAGACACACGGCCGTATTTCCAGCACAGCAGCGTACACCAACTACGCCAAATTGGGCTATGATTTTATGCTCTTTATCGGGAATGCACTGAAGAAGCATGGTGTGTATTTCCAGGAAGGGCTTAAGAAAGAGAAATGGACCCCGGGTTTTCTGGTAGAAGGGTATGATTTTCAGAGTAATCGCGACAACCAAAACGTTCCGTTTATTGGGTTTGAACGCGGTACCCTTGTGGTGATTGAAAAATGAGTTTGGGGCAGGCCCACAACCATGAATCGTTTGGGCTTATCTGAAAGAATATCCTTCATTCTGCCCAATTGCCTTTAGGATTTTTAAACTATTTTTTACCTTAAGCCCAATTCTTACTGTCTATATGAAGCTGAGTTATTCTATTCGGTACACAATCTATCTGGCGATTACGGGAGTGGTTACCACGCTTTTGGTATGGTACGTAAATCAAAACATGCAAAATACGTATCGGAAAAACTTGCCTTATGTAGCACTGGGAGATAACCTCAAAACAAAAACTATTAAAGGTCACTTGTGGTTTGAAGAACTGATGGCCGGTGATCAAAGTATTGATTTTGAAAAAGACATTGTCACTTTATTCAATAGTTCACGCGACCTTTTACAAGATGCATATGACGGAAAGGAAAATGTATTGGGGAAATTTGAAATCACCGATGAAGAAACAAACGCACTTTTAAAGGAAGCAATTATTGGTGTTGAAAACCTGACGACAGCAGCAAGGGAGCGATGGGAGTTCAAGAAGAATAGTTCAACCGTTCAAATGGATAGTGTTGCAGTAGATACAGGTGAA
>DASTYM010000584.1:0-5055 GCA_035764995.1 Cyclobacteriaceae bacterium
TACTGCTGCAATTTTTGCAATATGATCAGGTGTTGATCCGCAACAACCACCGACAATATTTACCAAACCTTCTTTTAAATATTCCTCAATCTCAGCGGCCATTTCATCCGGTGTTTGATCGTAATGACCAAATGCATTTGGCAATCCTGCGTTTGGATATGCGCTTATATAAAAAGGTGATGCATGATCCAACACCTGTAAATACGGTCGAAGTTGTTTTGCTCCTAAAGCACAGTTCAAACCAATGCTTAATAGTGGAACATGTGATAATGAAATCAGAAATGCTTCTGTTGTCTGACCTGATAATGTACGGCCACTGGCATCTGTAATTGTTCCGGAAATCATAATCGGAACTGTTCTTCCAATCTCATCGAAAAGTTCCTGAACTGCAAAGGCTGCAGCTTTTGCATTCAACGTATCGAAAACTGTTTCAATCAGCAGCGCATCGACACCACCTTCAACTAATCCTTTTGCTTGTTCTTTATAAGCCTTCACCAACTGATCGAACGTGATGGCGCGATAACCAGGATCGTTTACATTCGGAGACAGCGATGCGGTTCTATTGGTTGGTCCCATCGCTCCTGCTACAAAGCGAGGCTTGTTGGGTTCTTTCTTTGTAAACTCATCCGCAACTTCTTTAGCAATTTTTGCCGACTGGAAGTTCAGTTCGTAAATAATATGTTCGAGGTGATAATCTGCTTGCGCAATGGTAGTTCCACTGAATGTATTTGTTTCAACGATATCAGCACCAGCCTCAAAATACTGCCGATGGATGTCCTTAATAATATCCGGTCTTGTTAATGAAAGTAAATCATTGTTGCCTTTAAGGGGATATTTGTGATCCTTAAAGCGTTCTCCGCGGAAGTCGGCCTCCTCCAGTTTATGACGCTGAATCATGGTTCCCATGGCGCCATCAATAATAAGAATGCGTTCTTTAATAATGTCTTCGATTTTCATAAGCTCTCGTTCATGACGATTTTGGTTATCCAGAGAGCCCTGTAACGATGGGTCACTTATCTTTTCCTGACGGTTACCGTCAGGATGGGATTTAGCACAACGTACTGACGGTAACCGTCCGTATAGGATGCTAAGACGTCTTAGGGCCCAACCCTCGGTCTTTCTGGATAAGCACTGCAAAGAAAATCAATAACTTCATAAAAAGGAAAAATCAATAGCGTAATTTTACTGCTTCATGAAGCTAGCAGCTATTGACATCGGCTCCAATGCCATTCGTTTCCAGGTTTCTTCCATTCTCGATAACGGCAAACGTATCCTCTTTAAAAAGCTTGAATATGTTCGTTTCCCTCTCCGTTTAGGGCATGATGTGTTCTCAACAGGAAGAATCAGCGAGAGAAGCGAAGAGAAGTTTAAAAAGCTCATGAAGGCGTACAAACTGCTGATTGATCTCTACGAAGTGGATGATTATATGTTTTGCGCCACCTCTGCGATGCGCGAATCAGAAAATGGAACAAGGCTTGTTCAGGAAGTTAAAGATGAGTTAGGCGTGACCATCGAGATCATCGATGGAAACAGGGAGGCAGAGCTTATTAACAAAGCCATCGTCTCCTATTTAACTACTTCTACATACCTGCACATTGATGTAGGTGGCGGTAGTACTGAACTGAACCTGTTTACAGGAGGTAAAAAAATCAAAACAAGGTCTTTTAAAGTGGGATCGGTACGTGTCCTTGAACACAATGATCAACCTGTGATGTGGCAGGAAATGGAAAACTGGATCAGGACGAACGTAAAACCTGAATACGGAAAAGTTACAGCGGTTGGTACGGGCGGTAACATCAGTAAGATTTTTGAGCTCGCACAATTGAAACCCCACCGGCAGCTGTCACTTAAGAAAGTGAAAGAAATCAAAGAGATGGTCGAATTACACTCACTTGAAGAACGAATTTACAAGCTTCAAATGAACCCTGACCGTGCCGATGTAATTGTACCAGCGAGTGATATTTATATTCGCGCGATGGAGTGGGCCAAGGCTAAATACATTTTGGTACCTGAAGTGGGTTTGAAAGATGGTATGCTGCTTAATCTTTTTGAAAAAAACATGCACAAGAAGCCAGATTCCTTTGCCTTCACGAATGTTGCCCAGAAATAAATCACTTTAAAATAGTCTGGCGTGCGAGACAATCTCCTTTGTTACTTCATAAAATTCTTTATGAATATTAAATGGAGGTTCGCCATTTAATTCTTCCTTCACATACGTTCCGTCCTCTAGCATCCAATACGAGTTAACGTTATCGCGAAGGTTATATTGAAGATTGTTGATTGCTTGCTTCTTTAACAAATCGTCTTCCAATAAGAACAACGATTCAATTCTCCGATCAAAGCTGCGCACCATAGCATCGGCACTTCCGATGTAGATTTTAGGTTCGCCACCGTTGTGGAAGTAATAGGTTCTGGCGTGCTCCAAAAATTCGCCTACAATTGAAAGCACTTCAATATTCTCACTCAGTCCTTTGCGCTTCGGACGAAGACAACAAATTCCGCGCACAATCAAGGTGATCTTCACGCCAGCTTGTGATGCCCTGTAGAGTTCATCAATAAGTTCCTTATCCTGGAAGGAGTTAATCTTGATAACAATCCCCGCAGGCAAGCCGCTTTTGGCATTTTCAGCTTCTCTTTTCACAAGATTACAAAGCTGGATTCTCATATCGCGCGGTGATGTAATCAGGTTACGGTACGCAGCAGGCTGCGAATGTCCTGTTATTACGTTGAAGAATTCTGATACATCCTGACCGTAAATTTCCTTTGAGGTCAGCAAACCGATATCGGTATAAAATCTCGAAGTAATTTCGTTGTAATTTCCACTGCTCAGGTGTACATACCGGTAAACCCGGTCATCTGCCTCTTTGCGAACAATCAAGAGCAGTTTTGTGTGAGTTTTTAAACTACTCACTCCGTAAATCACAAAGCAACCTGCCTGTTGCAGTCGCTGCGCTTCACGTAAATTATTTTCTTCATCAAAGCGTGCCTTCACCTCAAACAAAACTGAGACGTGTTTTCCATTTTCGGCAGCGCGCAATAAGGCTGCCGTAACACGAGAATCTTTTGCTAACCGGTAAATGGTGATTTTAATAGAAAGTGTTTCTACATCATCTGCAGCTTTCTCAAGCATTTCCAACACCGGCTCCATCGAATTATACGGATGATGCAACAGGATATCCCTGGTTTTCAGAATCTCAAAGAGATCCTTTGTTCCATACTCCGGAAAGCTCAACGGTTTAACGGGAGAGCGAGGCTGGATTCTTTTATCCTTATAATCCTTGTGTCCGGTAATCTGCTGCAAGCCAACGAAATCAATTAAACTTCCTGTAGGAACACTGAATATATTGCTATCATCCAAGTCCCACTGGATTTTCAATAATCGGATAATCCACGGGTCTGGAAATTCTTCTACTTCCAAACGCACAACCCTTCCCGATCTTCTGGTTTTGAGTTTGCGCTTGAGTTCTTCTAAAAAATTAGACTCGATATCTTCACTTTCCTCCAGCGTAAAATCTCCATTTCGATTGATTCGAAACAGCGTGACTCCGGTGATCTCTACATTCCTAAACAATTGGTGAATGTTTTGGCGGATGATCTCTTCAATTGGAATAAAAACTCTTGTTACAATATCATTCAACTCGAAGAAGCGAGGAATGTTGCTCGGAATCTGAATGAATGAAACTTTTTGTTGTGCAGGTGTATCGCTGGGAACCCGCGTAACTACTCCAAATAGCAGCCTATTGTACTTCAAGGTTGGGAATGTGTGGTAGTTATCAAACAACATTGGTGTGAGCATCGGGAAGATGGTCCGCTGGAAGTAGTCATTTACTAACTTCACTTGCTCAACAGTCATCATGCCATAATCACCAATAACAAATCCATTCTTTTCAAAAGAAGGCTTTAAATCACTCAAGTAATACGCATGCTGATCCGCATAAAACTTTTGCGTCTGCTTCAACAGAAGTTTTCTGAAGGGCTCTTCACGTTGACCGTTGTAATCAAATCTTTCCTTACCGTAATCGAGGTAGTTGTAAAGACTTCCTAAACGGATTGTACAGAATTCATCCAGGTTAGAAGCGGTAATCGATAAAAACCGTAACCGATCAAAAATACTTCTATCCTGATATTTCGCCTGATCAAGAACGCGATAGTTGAATTGCAGCCAACTTAAATCACGGCTGATGTAATTACTTTCATCAATCTGTTGCTGTTGACTAATTTGATCAGTACTAACTACGTCACTCACAATTAGTAGATTAAAAAAATGCTACACGTCTACGCGCGCGTATTTGGCGTTCTTTTCAATAAATTCTCTCCGCGGTGCTACTTCATCGCCCATCAGCATCGAGAAAAGGTGATCAGCTTCTGCGGCTGATTCAATGCTTACCTGTTTCAATGTACGTTTCGTAGGGTCCATGGTGGTTGTCCAGAGTTGCTCCGGATTCATTTCACCCAAACCTTTGTAGCGTTGCACACCTACTGAATCTTCTTTTCCATCAGCAAGTTCCTTAATGATGGCATTTCTTTCTTCCTCGTTCCAGCAATAGCGTTCTACTTTACCTTTTTTCACCAAATACAGTGGCGGCTGAGCAATGTATATATAACCGTTCTCGATCAGACCGCGCATGTATCTGAAAAAGAATGTCAGGATCAACGTACGAATGTGACTACCATCAACGTCAGCATCCGTCATGATAATGACTTTATGGTAACGAAGCTTCGTCATATTTAACGCTTTATCGTCTTCCTGTGTTCCAAAACTCACGCCCAGGGCGGTGATAATATTCTTGATTTCTTCGTTCTCGTAAATTCGATGCTCCTGAGCCTTTTCAACATTCAGAATTTTTCCGCGCAATGGAAGAATCGCCTGAAAATTTCTGTCTCTTCCCTGTTTGGCAGATCCCCCTGCAGAGTCACCCTCCACAAGATATAATTCGCAAATGCCAGGATCAGTACTAGAACAGTCGGCAAGTTTACCAGGCAATCCTGTTCCACTTAACACATTCTTGCGTTGCACCATTTCACGCGCTTTACGGGCAGCATGACGAGCTTGAG
>DASTYM010000585.1:0-9353 GCA_035764995.1 Cyclobacteriaceae bacterium
GAAATGCGGGACCTTGTTGGCGATACCAATTTCCTTCTTAGAAAAAAAATAGAAGCTAAATTACACGAGTTATATCCCGAAAAATGGATACCATTATATTCGATGGTTACCTTTCACGATACCATGCGCTATTCACAAGCTTATCAGGTGGGCCAGCAGCAGAAAAAAATTATGGATGAGGTGATGCGCACGCCCAACATTGAGGCTACCTGGAACGCGTTGAACTTTGAAGAGATTGTTAATCAGCTAAAATAGTCTCCAGTTGCCGGTTGCCAGTTACCGGTAACTGGCGACTGGTAACCGGCCACCACTCATCCCGCAATGTGCACCTTATACTCCTCATAACGATCCAGCACATTTTTTACATAGTTAACGGGTTCTTCACATTTACAGTAACCAGCTGCAGCGATCGGGTCTCGATAAAAGGCCGGGTCAGATTTTTTTAGCAGGTAATACTCAACATTATCATTCCACACAACCGAACTCCGTTTGTACTTCGCGGTTAAATTTTTGGCATCAATAACATGTGATAGGCCAACATTGTATGAAGCCAATACAAATTTTAATCGTTCATTCTCATCCTCAATTTCCTTCGCCCAATACTTATCGAGGTATTTCAGATAACCTACACCCGCGCGAATGTTTTGTTTAGGGTCATCAGGATTCGTTGCCCCAAATTGTTGGGCCGTCTCCGGCATCAATTGCATGAGGCCACGGGCACCTGCCCAAGATTCATCTTTGCTATTGAACCTGGACTCCTGGTAAATCACAGCGGCCAGCAAACGCCAATCCCATCCCAATCTTTCAGATTCTTTTTTTATCAATTCATCGTAAGGAGAAATTTTACTTCCACCAATCGAAGAATAATCACTTTTCACGCGTAAAAGAGACGTGCGCGGACTTTTAAAATACCGATTATAAATCACCATGAACGTAGGTTCTTTTTTAATTTTCGCCAGCCAGGTATTAATAGTTTTCAGAAGTTGTGGTGAATTTTTTCTCAGAGCCCACGCTATTTGTTGAGGCAAACTCAAAATGGTTCCTACATCTATATTCGGATAATACGCAGCATTGACTACAGCAATCGGGTGATCCGCTACCGTGAATTCAATTTCACCTGTAACCACGCGTTTAATCAACGATTCACTTTCTGCGTCTGCGCTATCCTCACGAATGATAATGTCTCCGCCAATTTCTTCAGAGAGGTTTTTCATTCGTTGGACAAAACTTGAACTTTTCATCACATGCACTTCTTTGCCAATCAGGTCTGATGCACTCCGAATCAGTTTGCGATCAATCTGATCACGGGTAAGGCTTCTCCAGTTTTCAGGCTTGCGCTGCACCAATACCTGGTAAGAATTGTACAGCGGTTGTGTAAAATTCACATAGTTGGTGCGTTCCTTTGTAACTGTTAGCGGAAACGCTAAAATATCTCCTTCGCCAGCGTTCAGGTGCTCAATTGCGTTTTCAACTCCCGAGATAACCTTGATTTTCAAATCCACCTTTAGCTCTTTTGCCAACAGGGTTAATAATTCATACTCATAACCCATGGGCCTGCCTTTATAAATAAAGTAACTGTAGGAGCTGTTATCAACCAATACATTGATGAAGCCTCGTTTTTGGATTGCCTCCAGGTCAACGATTACATCAGGTGTATGAAGTTTGTCCCCGGTTTGATTACAGGAAAATGAAAAAAGGAGGAAAAACAGCAGGATATAGCTGCAGGTACGGGGCATAATTTTAAGATACCGAATTTGAATTAATTTAAAAAGTATAAATACAGCAATCATTCTCGAATCGGAGCGAACCATGAACGTTGGTTAATCTTTTTATTTCATGATAGGCCTAAAAAAATAAACCTTTGGTCGGTGATGTTACCAACCAAAGGTTTAAAAAAGCTAAAGAAGAGAAAATAAGATTTTTTTAGTTAGCGCGTTAAAATCTATTTGCTAATGCCAGCAGGTCTTTCATTCCAATAATTCATTGTTTCAGGAAGCTCAGGGTTTCTCAGTCGGCTCGCAGTAGTCCATTTTTCTACCAGGATATTATCTATTCTAACAGCGTCTGAACCATCACTTACACTTTCATCTTTGCTATAGCGCCATTCAATTGAATGACTACCTGCCGGAACAAGAAACTGGTAAGTCATTGGGCTACCCTCCCCGGAAATGCCATTAATTATTTGACCGTCCACGTACCAGAGCAAATAATCAAAAAAGGATTCGCTGCTTATTGAAGCAGTAAAGGTTATCAAGGTTTGTGCCGGATAATTACGTGTACTTAAAATCAATCTTGAAGTCTGGCTGTCCGATATGTCTCCGGTTTCCACTTTATTTTCATTAAACTCTAAAATATTTGTGTTGAAGTGAGGAGTTTGTACAACGGCAGGCTCTACGTCACTAAGTTGTGTTGAAAATTCTGTCGGAAGAGTTAAACTGGATTCGAAGTCAAAAAGCATGCTGGTATAGTTTTGTCCGTTTGCTCCAGCAGCTCCGGCAGGGCCTTGTGCGCCTGTCGCACCAGTGGCACCAGTAGCACCAGTGGCTCCGGCAGGGCCCGTTGAACCTGTTGGACCTGTTGGGCCTGGAGGGCCGTCTGGACCTTCGGGACCTTCACACGAGCTAAAGACTAAACAAGAACTCATGAAGAATAGTAAAGCTCCTTTTAATAATAATTTTCTTCCCCAGTTGGAGTTTGAGTTTGTAAGAATTGTGCGCTTCATATAATTTATTTTAGTTGTAGATAATTTTAGAATTGAATTCTTAAATGCCTCCCCAAGGACATGTAAGACATGGTTAATTATTTCGAGGAATTAAATTGGGAAAATTTGGAACCGCTCACTCTTTAACTTAGAGATCGGTATGAAATGCTACACAAAATGCAAATAGGGTGAGTAAAAAAAAGCTTAATATCTCTTTCCAGCCCAACTTAGTCCAAAAGTACTAGTGAACTTACGGTTGTAATCTTCAGAATTTTTAAGAAAGAGTGATGGTCCAGCGTGGAATTTTAAAAAAAATAAAGTAGGCCTTGTTGGGCCTCTATGATGTTATTTGAGAAATTTTACTCCTAACCACAGATCAATTATCGATTTCTAATAAACAATGCACCACATTGGATGAAAGGGATAATTTATTCAAAGCTTTGAAAAGAATGATCAAAACTTAACCTCAATTTTTTCTCCTAATCCACTTTCCTCTCCATTTTTAAAAACAACTTTCAGGTAATACAAATAATTAGTATTGATTGTCAACAGATCATCAATAAACTGTTTGCTGCTCCCTGCAATCGATTTATACAACGACACATTGCCCACTCCTGCAGACCGATAAACTAATATTTTATCCATTTCTGGCATTCTCTTAAAGGATGGGATTGACGCATTTTCGTTCAACGAATCCGGCTCAACCGCTTTTAGCAACCGGCCATACATGGCGCTAAACTTAAATTTCTCGCCTGGTGCCAGGTCAACTCCCACCCCTTTAAACAAGTGACCACTTAATGTGTAAGGAGAAAAGGTCATGGCATTGTACCCGACATGTGCCGTTACCCACTTGTATGTCGGGTGAATACCTACTGATTGAATGGTTGCTGATACGTGACGTTTGGTTGGAAACGGAGAAACTCAACGGAACACTCCAACCATACAAACTGAAGTTGATATTACATGAAGTATAATATGAATAAGGATCACGCCTGGACTCGATGCCATGCACACCATAAAAAATCTGGTTAAGCGAAAAACCTCCGCTGACCGACAACGGCTTTTCTTTCCCGATCGTCTCAAGATTCTGGCCAATCCCGGTAAGGGGCAATAGACACAACAGCCATAGAAATTTTGTCACTGATTAGGTTTAAGAGAATAACCAACCGGGTTCGAAAGTATCGCCCTCAATTCTATAGAATTAAAATGCGAAGATTTTAAATTGCCCGCTTTGGAACTTAGAAGTTGACACTAAATGCTTTGTAGAATGCAAATACTGTGAGTAAAAAAATATCGCGGAATGTAATTGTGAGATTCAACTAGTCGAAATGAACTAACCCAATTGTAATCATCAGTGCTCTTTAAGACCTGAAGACGCTCCTACTTCAATGAAAACTGTGAAAAACAAAAGAGGCCCTCGCTGGGCCTCTTTATGTTAGTAAGAATTGATTTTCTAATTAAATATATAACGCAATCCAAACTGCATGTAATAGGTTGACGTGATCGTGTTGTTATCTCTGTACGTAGTAGTAACCGGAGCGCTACCGTTTGACTGCAATCTAAAGGTTGGAGTCACTGCTCCACCAACTATAACAGCTCCACCAGTAGATGTAATGTTCGTTGGCACAAGAATACCAGGAGCATTCACTTGTTTAAATATACCCCAGTCTGAGTTCAACATGTTACCGAAGTTGAAAATGTCAAGTGTAAACTGTAAGGTATTTTTCTTACCGCCAATGTTGGTAAACAAATCTTGCGTAAGACGTACATCGATTTGGTTTCTCCATGGCATCTTAGCACCATTACGTTCGGCATACTCACCCTTGTGTTTGCTTAGGTAATCGTCCTGCTCAATGTAAGCAAAGAAAAGATCACTTTGCTCTTGAGCCGTAACAGCAGGGTTAGGGCCTGCCGCACCGTCATAATCAAAAGCCGTAAATGTTATCTCAGATGCATCTCTCGGAATATAAATCAAATCGTTGACCTGACCATCGCGGTTAAAGTCTGAGCTGTAAGTGTAAGAATATCTTCCTGCAATTGAACCTTCCCAGAACAATGAGATTTGAGTGGCTAATTTTTTCAGGTATTCCTTACGGTATGATACGGAGGCGATTACGCGATCGGGCGCAATATAATTAGCTGTGCTCAACTCTGGGTCATTGGCGGTACTGGTTGAGATTTGGGTGTTTTGCCATGTGTTGATTAACTGATCACCTGAACCATCATATAATACTTTAGCATCGCTGTGGGTATAGGCAATAAAAGCAGCGAATCCTTTTTCAAATTGCTTTTCCACCTTGGCTGTCAAGGACCAATAGTAACCTTTGTTACCATTTGACAATATAATAGGATTCCATGCGTTTGTGTTTGTTGCACTTGCTTGTCCTGCGTTATTCAGTTTATTAACGAATTTATTGATGTTAGCAGTAGGATAAAACGGACGGTTATCCGGATAATCTGTCACACCTAGCGGAGTTGGATCTACGATATTGGGGTTATAACCAATCGCTGTGTTCAAATCTTTTGTAAAGATACCTTCCAACGTACCGATTAAGCCCAGCGGCAATTTTTTATCAACCGCTATGCTGGTTTTCCATGCTTGAGGGAATTTGAAATCAGGGTCAATTGCACTGAACGTAGTAGGAATTGCCGTACCTGCAGCTGGAGGCGTTCCAGGCAAGTAGGCCCTGGGATCCGGATTGAACGGTCCGGGCGTATTAGCTATTCCGGTGTAAGTTTGAGTAAATTGAAGCATACCTGCATCGCCTGATTGGGCAACTAACCACACTGTTGGCACGCGGCCAGTAAAGATTCCTGTACCACCACGTACTTGCAGTGATCGATCTCCTTTAACATCCCAGTTAAAACCAATACGGGGCGATACCATTACACGGGTTTTTGGTAAAACACCTGAGTCCATTTTTTCGCCATTGTTAAAAGTGAGCGGTTCTACCAGTGGGTGGGTTATAATTCCGTCTGTCTCAGGGAATGTAGGCAAATCAAAGCGGACACCGGCTGTTAGCTTAAACTTATCATTAATAGAGATTTCATCTTGCCCATACACTGAGTATTGGTTGTAGGCAATATTGGGGAAAGCTTGTTTATAGCCAGGGGAAAGTGAGAAGGTAATAGCATAGTTGATTGGATTCGCACCGTTTATGAAATCGTCCCAGTCTGAAAATACATAGTAGCCTGTACCAAAACGCTGGAATCCGTTTTTAGTTTTCTCGAAGTCGGCCTGAATTCCGGCTGTAATGGTGTGAATGCCCTTGGTAAGCGTTGCAAAATCAACGATAGAATATGTCGTTACATCGCGTAAGTTACCATACGTAAATAGTTCATAACCAAACGTTGTATAGGTTCTGTTATTAGCAACATCTCCATCAAGAATATCTACAAACGGGAAAGTGCTACCGCCTGAACTGCGGGGGTCGTTTTGGTGAGTATAAGTAGCCCTGAAGGTATTGGCTATTTTTCCGAACAATGAATTGGCCTCAACAGCTAATGAATAATAATTAGCTTCCTGAAAATAACCTGCGTTCTTAAAGAACATCGCATTATTACTCTGCCTGTTATAACCATTAGCAGGAGTGAAACCAGAACCGGAAGTAGAAGTGCTTGGAAAAGAAGGTGATTTGCTTTCCACCTGGCTGTAACGCACATTAATACGGTGATTACTGTTAATGTTCCAGTCTAACCTTGCCGTAAACTTGTTCGAATTGGTTTCATTATCATATCCCTGATAAGGGCCAGTATTATAACCATATGTGTCTTTTAAATATTGACTCATCATATCCAGGTCGCTTGCTAATGGGCGCGATACACCAGGATCGTTTGTTGGATCAAAAGGTCTTGCAGGTGTTGCTGCCACCTGCAATTGTCCGGGGCGGGTTTCGTTTGTCTGTTCATAGTTAACAAAGAAGAATAGTTTGTTTTTCAGAATCGGGCCGCCTAATCGGAAACCGAAGGTCTTAATGTCTAATGGTTGAGGTGTTATCTTTGGATTATCGCCCACTTCGTCTCCTTGTTGGTTTTCGTTCCTCCAAAAAGTGTAAGCAGAACCTGAAAATTCATTTGTACCGGACCGGGTTATGGCATTCATCGCACTACCGATGAAGTTGGCCTGACGGATATCGTACGGAGTAATATTCACAGAAATTTCTTCCAGGGCATCCAACGAAATCGGAGAACCATTAGCGGGAAGATTCCCCCCAATACCGAAAGTATTATTGAAGCTTGAGCCATCTACTGTGATATAGTTTTGACGATAGTTACCTCCACCAATCGCCCCATTACTGTTTGAAGTCGCTTGTGGTGTAAACCTTGTCAAATCATTCATACTTCGTGTAATAGTGGGCATGTTCATAATTTCACGAGTGCTCACGTTTGTTACAGCGCCATTCCGGTTGCTATTCATTACTTTATCCTCAGCACTTGAAATCACAATTTCTCCCAGCTCAGTTGCTTGCTCGGAGAGTGTGGCATTTTGCACGTACGTCTCACCAAGTCTCAGATAAATATCTCCGAAAGTCTGTTCGCCATATCCAACGAAGCTGATCTTCACCGTGTATGGTCCGCCTGTGCGCAGGTTTGGCATTGAATATTTTCCGTCAGCGGCAGACATGGTACCGTATGTAGTACCAGAGGGTGTATGCGTTGCCACAATGTTTGCACCCGGAACTGCGCCTCCGTTTGAATCTTTAATCGTACCACTTAAGGTAGAAGTGGTTACCCCCTGCGCCATAGCTCCACAACAGGCCGTGATCACAAAGGCTGCCATTAGTAAAATTCTCCTCATATAGACTGTGTTTAAGTTTGTAGTGATTGGTTTAATGTTTTAAGCTACCAAAACTAATGCTTTGGCCATAATTTCACTTTAAAGCAGCTTTAAATCTACCCACATTTTGTTTACAAAATGATAACATGATCTCATGTACCGCTCGTAGAAAAACAACATAATTACTTGATTAAGACTGTCTTATTTTTTCTATTTAAGTGTATAAACCTAAAACCTGCTATGAAGAAATTTTTTCTTTCTGCGTTATTCCTTTCAATCTTTTGTTTAAAAGGATTTACCCAAGTCGATCTTTCGTATTATCTACCCGATAGTGTCACCTACAATCCTGCAATCCCCACCCCCAAATCAATCATCGGGCATGAGGTAGGTGAATGGCATATCAGTCATGACAGGCTCGTGAGTTATATGTATGCCCTCGACCAGGCTTCTGACAGGATCTCACTGGAGGTTACGGGTTACACCCATGAAGCAAGGCCTCTTCTTTTGCTTACGATTACCTCACCAAAAAATCATCAGAACATAGAATCTATCCGCACGCAACATGTGCAATTAACCGATCCCAATAGATCTTCTTCGCTCGACCCCAAAAACATGCCCGTTGTTGTTTACATGGGCCATAGCATTCACGGTAACGAACCTAGCGGAGCAAACGCTTCATTACTCACAGCGTATTATTTAGCAGCTGCTCAGGGAAAAGTAATTGAAGAGTACCTGAACAACACTATTATTCTTTTTGACCCCAGCTTTAACCCCGATGGACTTCATCGCTTCAGCAGTTGGGTGAACTCACGCAAGAGCAAAGTGATTTCCACCGACCCTGCTGACATGGAACACAATGAAGCATGGCCTGGCGGGAGAACGAATCACTATTGGTTTGACTTAAATCGCGACTGGCTGGTGGCACAACAACCTGAATCACAAGCACGCATCAAAAAATTTCATCTGTGGAAACCGAATGTACTCACCGATCATCACGAACAGGGAACGAATGCAACGTTCTTTTTTCAACCCGGCATTCCATCCCGCGTTCACCCGCTAACACCTGATAAAAATCAGGAGCTCACCCGAAAAATGGGAACCTACCATGCGAAAGCCCTGGACGGAATTGGTTCACTCTATTTTACACAACAAGCATACGATGACTATTATTACGGAAAGGGTTCTACCTTCCCCGATGTGCAGGGAGCTATTGGAATTCTTTTTGAACAGGCCAGTTCAAGAGGTCACGCACAGAAAAGCTCAAATGGTGTGTTGCGTTTCCCGTTCACGGTTCGCAATCAGTTCACGACTGCGCTCAGCACGCTTCAATCTGCTAATGTGTTACGATTAGAGTTACTCAATTATCAGCGTGACTTCTTCAAAAACGCTTCCGCGGATGCAGCCAAAGATCCGGTAAAGGCCGTCATCTTCGGATCGAAAGACAAGGTGCGTGCTCAAATGCTTGCGCAGGTAGTATTACGGCACAATATTGATCTGAACAAACCATCCTCCACACAAAACATCAATGGAAAATCATTTGATGTTGAATCGAGTTACATCGTGAACGTGAACCAGGCTCAATACAAACTGATCAAAGGAATGTTCGAGAAACGCAATCAGTTTAAAGACAGTTTATTTTATGACATCTCTGCCTGGACATTACCCCTGGCTTTTGGTGTAGACTACGAAGAGTTAAAAACACTTCCTTCATTGGGCGAAAAAATAACTGAGATCAAACTTGTTCCCGGAAAACTGGTAGGTGGCAAATCGCAATACGCGTATGTTTTTGAACCGACAGCATATTATACTCCGCGCGCAATGAATCGACTGTTACAACATAACGTTCGCATCAAAGTTGCTACAGAGGCTTTCCAT
>DASTYM010000586.1:0-6941 GCA_035764995.1 Cyclobacteriaceae bacterium
ACCAGAAAAGATTTTATGGAAGCCATGGATAAAGCCATACTATCGGCCCGTGTTCAGGACAACTTACTAAACAAGTTTCAAAGTTTGCTGCCTGTATGGCATGATTTTGTTGAAGTTAGCTTTCTTCCAGAACAGCTGAAAGAAAAATACAATACCTTGCTACAACAACGCTGGTCAAGAATTTTTGGTTAAACGTTACGCTCCCACTTACGATTCAAACTCCACTTCATCAGCGGTCCGCTGGTCATGCTGGTAACAATAGCCATCACAATCAACGACACAAAAACTTTCTCGTTGATCAATCCGTTTTCCAATGCAATTAAGCCCAGGATAATTTCCATTGCACCACGGGCATTCAGGCCGAAGCCTGCCGCGAGCGATTCTTTCAAGTCAAATCCACCTAACTTCGCTCCTATTCCAGCACCAACTATTTTCCCTGCAAAGGCTATGAAGATGATGATGATGGTGAGAACGAAATCAAAGTTGGTAACGAAGTTGACGCGCAATCCGATGGACACAAAAAACAGCGGAGCGAAAATGTTGTTGATAAACTGGTGAACAATTTCTTTGGCACGTTCTGAAAAATGCTCTGAATCACCCAAGGCTACACCCATAATAAATGCACCAAAAATGGCGTGAATGCCAATATATTCTGTGAAGGCAGCCGATAAAAAACAAAGAGCCAACGACAACGAAAGCACTCCGCCCGGCCAGGCAAGTTTTCTGTTTATCCAGGGTAGTACCCTGTTCAACATACCTCGCCCAACGGTAAGCATCAACGCGGCAAATGAAAACGTAAGCAGGACCGTATTCCACAAAGGCATATCACTTCCTTTCCCAATCATGGCCAGAATTACAGAGAAAATCATCCACCCAATTACATCGTCCACCATGGCAGAAGCAACTACGAGTAACCCTATCCGAGATTTGAACATGTTCAAATCCATGAGGATGCGAACAATTACCGGCAAGGCAGAAATAGCCATCGCTGTTCCCATGAACAAGGCAAAGGTTAATCGCGCATGTGTATCGGCAATGCCAAAAAAATCAGGGAAGTAGTAAGGAAAAACAAAACCAATTAAAAACGGAATAATCAGCCCAAGAAAACTGGTGGAGATCGCCTGCTTGCCCTGCTGCCACACAATGTGAAGATCAACTTCAAGTCCGGCAATGAAAAGCAACATCACTACGGCAACCTGCACCATGCCCGTAAGTACAGTTCCTGCTCCGCTTGGAACGGGGAACAATGCGTGGAACCACTCCGGCTCTATCATTCCTAAAAACGTAGGACCTAAAAGCAATCCGGCTATTAGTTCACCAACCACTGCTGGTTGCTTAAATTTTCTGGCTGCTTCTGCAAACACTCTTGCCAGAATCAACATCACGCCAAGTTGTATCAGCAGCTGAACCACATCGCCATGCCCGAGTCTAACCATGGACGGCCTCCTTCCTCAAATTCTTAGCATTCACGATAAGCAAACTGCAAGGCAAGTCGGCAAAAATATATTCCTGGTCGTGCGGAAACACACGATCGAAAAATGAAAACTTGCGTGGCGGAGCACCTACTACCAGCAAATCAGCATGCTTTCGGATGGCAAATTGTGCCAGCTCATAGCCTGCTTTACCCGAAAGAATTTTAATGTTCACTTTCAGTCCTTCGTGCGGAATTTTATTCAGCATCTTTTGAACATTGTCAATCTCCGTAGACACAAGATCCATTCTGAGTTTTGAATATTCTTCTTCCGACCGCTGATCAGCCGCTGACATGGTGAGGCTGTAGAGCTTTATTTCTCGCACCACATGAATCCAATTTGATTTTTCAGCCGTGCCCAACTCACATCCAATTTGAAGCGCTTGCTCTACATAGGGGCTGTCTTCGGTATTGACAACTATATTATGGATTGGTTTTGGTTCAACAGAGGGATCCAGTAACATCAATACTGAACAATCAGCCTTGCGTAGAATTTTCCTGGCAATGGTTCCGAGGTAGTATTTTAAAAGGTTCTCTTTCTTTAAGGCCCCCGCAATGATGAGATCTACTTTTTCCTCCTTGCAGACAGAAAGAATTCGATTGGCAGGTTCACCCTGTTCCCACCGAATAATCACATCTGCTTCCGAGAGACCAATCTTGCTTAGCAGTGTATTTAAGGAAGCCGCAGCATCCGGGCTCGCCTCACCTACATGAATCAGAACTAATTCTGACTTCCAGAATCTTTTTAACCGGGCAGCCTCACACAAAAGGGCTTCCAACCGGGGAGAAAAGGCAATTGCCAACCCTATTTTTTTAAACGCGAGACTCATTTCCAAACCAAAATAAGGCTTTTTTGCTTCCTGCGGCCTAGATAATCTACCAAAAAGCTCCGAAATCTTGCATCCCTCATATTCGACAACAGATGCCCGATTTTCTACCGGTCGTCTAAAATATCTTTGCATCCTGATCCCTATGAAAAAGACCATCCGAGACCTGATTATTGGAAAGCGAACGTTCATCGAATCATGGAACGAATACAAGCAAGTAATACTCTCCGGCCAGTTTGCCCTGCTGGGAATACTGGTGTGTACCGCTTACCTGTTCATTGACCTAAGCTGGGCCGTCTATTATACTATTCCCATTTATTTAGGTGCCATTGGTCTTTTAATCATTTCACTTTATCTCCACCGCAAGGGAGAACATTGTGCAGCTAATTATTTCATCTTCCCAACCTTAAATGTGGTTGTGTATCTCTTCGCGGCCAGTGAAGACTTTAATACAGGCGCTACATTTTTGTTCATCCCGGTAGCACTCGGATCATTCGCGGTCTTTAATTACAAGCAACGCATGATTGCCATCAGTTTTGCCGCACTCACCTTCATCCTGTTTCTGGTGGCCAACCTGATTGACTTCTCAATTCTACCTTCCAGATTATATACCGAAGACGAATTGTTTGCAAACTTCATCATCAATTTTACGGCAGCATTCCCTTCTTCTATCCTGGCGATCTATTTGTTGATTTCGATGAATCATCACAATGCGCAAGAATTGCTCTCCACAAATAAAATGCTTACGAAATCGAACGGAGAATTGGATCGTTTTGTATACAGTACATCGCACGATCTTCGTGCACCACTGGCTTCTGTACTGGGATTGATCAGCCTGAGCGATCGTACTGAAAATCCTGAAGAAATAAAACGGTACCTGGGAATGATGAAGCAGCGTGTAAACTCGCTGGATGCTTTCATTAAAGACATCACCGACTATTCACGAAATAATCGTCAGCAGGTTAATTCAAGTCGCGTTAATATTCATCAGCTGGCTACTGAAATTTGGGAATCACTTCGCTATACGCAGGGCGCTGAAGAGATAAAATTTACGATTTGCATTCCGAGCGACTTTGAAGTATACTCTGATTCGGCTCGTTTGCAGACAATTTTATCGAACCTATTGGCAAATGCTATCCGATACCACGATCATCGGAAAGAAAATAAATTCATTCAACTTTCTTTACAGTTAACCGATCAGTCATTTTCGTTACACATTAAAGACAATGGCCAAGGGATTGATCCGCAACACCAAAAGCAGGTATTCGATATGTTCTTCCGGGCCAACGAAAACTCATCAGGTTCCGGACTCGGTCTATACATTGTAAAGGAAACAATCGCCAAACTTTCGGGCAGCATTCAGCTTGAATCTGTACCACAGGAAGGAAGCACCTTTACGCTGAAATTCCCCCGGGTAATTCAATAAAATTCCTTCCAGACAATCCTAATCAGGAATTGAAAAATTATCTCAAAAGACAATTTTGGGATTATCTTTGCGCCTTATGGCGAACCAGGAGGATAATCTTTTCAAAAATGTGATCTCCCATGCGAAAGAGTATGGGTTTATTTTTCAAAGTAGTGAAATTTATGACGGGCTTAGTGCCGTGTACGACTATGGCCAAAACGGGGCCGAATTAAAGAATAACATTAAGGAATACTGGTGGAAGTTCATGACCATGATGCACGAAAACATTGTGGGTATTGACTCAGCCATTTTCATGCATCCTACGATCTGGAAGGCCTCGGGCCACGTGGACGCCTTCAATGATCCCATGATTGACAACAAAGATTCTAAAAAACGCTACCGTGCCGATGTATTGGTGGAAGATGCTATTGCCAAGCTGGAAGATAAAATCGAAAAAGAGGTAGAAAAGGCGGCTAAACGTTTTGAGAATTTCAATCGCGACATGTTTGTGACCACCAATCCACGGGTGGTTGAATACCAGAAAAAAATTGATGAGATCAATGCTCGTTTAAAAGATGCTATGAACGCAAACGACATGGCCGCGATGAAACAATTAATCGTTGATCTCGAAATTGCAGATCCTGTTTCCGGAACAAAAAACTGGACGGATGTGCGTCAGTTTAATCTCATGTTCTCCACGGAAATGGGATCATTAGCTGAAGATGCCAATAAGATTTTTCTCAGACCTGAAACAGCTCAGGGCATATTTGTCAACTTCCTGAATGTGCAGAAGACAGGTCGCATGAAAATTCCTTTTGGAATTGCACAGATTGGAAAAGCATTCCGGAATGAGATTGTTGCCCGTCAGTTCATTTTCCGCATGCGTGAATTCGAACAAATGGAAATGCAATTCTTTGTGAAGCCGGGAGAAGAAATGCAATGGTATGAATATTGGAAAGACAAGCGTCTCAAGTGGCACAAGGCATTAGGTCTTGGAAATGAAAACTATCGATACCATGATCACCTGAATCTTGCACACTATGCCAATGCTGCGTGCGATATTCAATTTAACTTCCCGATGGGCTTCAAAGAATTGGAAGGCATTCACTCACGCACCGACTTTGATCTGAAGAGTCACGAAAAGTTCTCCGGAAAAAAAATGCAATACTTCGATCCCGAAACGAATCAGAATTACATTCCATATGTAGTAGAAACTTCTGTTGGGTTGGATAGGATGTTCCTGTCGATACTCTCCAGCTCCTACAAAGAAGAAAAACTGGAAGACGGCAGCGACCGCGTGGTGTTGAGAATTCCTCCTCCGTTAGCTCCCAATAAAGTGGCGATTCTTCCGCTCATGAAGAAAGATGGGCTTCCTGAAAAAGCCATGGAGATCATGAACGAATTGAAATTTGACCTGCGTTGCTTCTATGAAGAAAAAGATGCCATCGGTAAACGTTACAGAAGACAGGATGCCATTGGTACTCCTTACTGTATAACGATCGATCATCAAACATTGGAAGACAATACCGTAACGATTCGTGACCGTGATACAATGAAACAGGAACGTGTAAAGGCTAGTGAATTAAAATCAAAATTATCAGAAGCTTGCTCTATTAATAATCTGCTCAAACAGATTTAAGCATGGAGGTAATTTTAGAATTCGCATTTTTCATAGGGATTTTTTTATGGATGTTTGTCTTGCCGGCAGTTCGATCGCAACGCTGGTTTAAAAAAATCCTGTTCTATTACTTTCCCAGGTTTTTGAGACCACTGAGTCCAAGGTTAAAACCGATCAATGTTTATTACAAAAAACTCACATCCGAAGAACGGAAAAGATTTGAGTGGCGCGTTTTTTATTTCATTAACACAACTGACATTGAGTTTCGCCATTTCAATATGTCGCAACTGGTCAATTACAACGAGGTTCGTTACCTGATTGCTTCCATTGCTACCCAGATGTCATTGTTCCTGACCGAAGATTGTTATGATGCTTTTAACAAGATCATCATTTATCCAGATCAGTACTACTCACCCATTACCGGCCAATACCACAAAGGAGAAACAAATCCGGGTGCCGGGTACATAGTTCTTTCCTGGACAAGCCTGCAAACAGGTTTTGCTAATAAGGCCGATGGAATAAACCTGCTCATGCACGAATTAGCACATGCCTTGTGGCTTGAAAATGAACTTTTTGAATATGATATCTTTGACGCTGAGGCGCTGCAGAATTATAAAATAATTGCATCAAGGGTTATGAATGAGGTGACTAAAAACAATTCAGGCTTTCTCCGATCATACGCTTTTACGAATAAAGAGGAGTTTTTTGCAGTTGCAGTTGAGAACTTTTTTGAACGTCCTGAAAAGTTCAAGTCTTCACTTCCTGAACTTTATTTTATTTTAGCAAAACTTTTAAAACAAGACCCGGCCGTACTTGCTTCATGAATTGGCAACAACTTCTTTCTTCCCAACGAGTGGGGCAAAAACATCAAACCTCCACCGAACCTTCGCGTAGTGCTTTTGAGCAGGATTACGACCGTATCATTTTTTCACATCCCTTTCGAAAGCTCCAGGATAAAACTCAAGTTCATCCGCTGCCGGAACACGACTTCGTTCATACACGATTAACCCACAGTCTTGAAGTTTCCAGTGTTGGAAGGTCTCTTGGTAAGCGTGTAGGGGAAGTGATTTTGCAACGCCACCCTGAACTTGCTTCACACTTCTCACTCTTTGATTTTGGGGCCATCGTTGCCGCTGCATCACTCGCGCATGATTTAGGCAATCCACCGTTTGGTCATGCTGGTGAAGATGCCATCTCGGATTATTTTCTGCATCATGGCCAATCGGTTAAGGAAAAAGTAACAGAACCGGAGTGGAGTGATCTCATCAAGTTTGAAGGAAACGCACAAGGCTTCCGCATCCTTAATAAGAATTTATATGGACTCAAATTAAGTGCCGCCACTTTAGGAGCATTTACAAAGTATCCCTGCCCTGCATTTTTTCCACAGCGCGATAAATCAAAACGGAGTCAGAAAAAATTTGGTTTTTTTCAATCTGAGGCAGCCATTTTCAATGAGGTGGCCAATCAACTTGAACTTGCTCAAGTCAGTGATGGCGTGTTCTGTCGACACCCACTAGCCTTTTTGGTAGAAGCCGCTGATGACATTTGCTATAGCATCATCGACCTGGAAGATGGATGCAGTCTGGGATTAGTTAGCTATGAAGAAGCAAAATCACTTTT
>DASTYM010000587.1:0-11731 GCA_035764995.1 Cyclobacteriaceae bacterium
TTACAGAGGCTTGAGCTTTCGCTTCCAAACACGTGGTTATATCGGAAATAAATATGTGAACCTTGATAAAAATGCTCGTGATAAGACAGGTAAACTCAAAGTTGCCGATATTCTTGCTGCATCTTCCTGTTTTCCTGTTGGATTCGAACCCATTGTTTTCCCTCAGGACTTTACTCACGAAGAAATCTCGGAAAGCGAATTAAAAAGCGTTGTTCGCGTAACAGATTATGACGGTGATACTGTGCGTGATGCCGTCATACCACTTATGGACGGTGGCATTACCGACAACCAGGGTCTCTACAGTGCTACGCTTGCAGATATGATTGCGCGGGAAGAAAATAAGAAACCGATCGATCTTTTTGTGGTGACTGATGTGGCAAGTTATTTTATGGATAACTATAAAATTCCGGCACCGCCAAAATTTTTCCTATGGCGCTTCAGTGTGGATATTTTGCTCTCCGCGGTAGTAGTGACCGGTTACATTTGCATGGCAGCTTCGTTGTATTTTCTGCTGTATGGAGCAACTACGTGGGAGAAAATTACGGGTGGATTTCTATTCTTCCCTTCCCTGGTGATTACAGGATGGCACCTGATTGATAAAATCGGAGACCTGTTTCGTTGGTTGGTCCTGGGAAGGAAAGTTAGTTTCGCAGGTCTGAGAAATCTCTTTAACCTAAATGAAGGATTTTCTGATACCATCTTCACTAAATTGGAAAGATTTTTCAGGAAGAGCAGGGTAAGCGTTTTGATCCAGATGATTAAAAATCGGGTCAGTTCGATGTCAACTATGTTGAATGACATCAACCTGAAACAAACGCGAAGGCTCATCAACGAGTTATTTTATAGCAACGACCTTTTTGATAACAGGCGTTGTGGCAATTACATCTACAATTACAGCCTGCAGAATCTTCAAAGCAAGATTGATCGAGTCCAGGAAAAAAAATGGTCTGATGAAGATAAGGCAAGAATGATTCCCAGTGATGCCATGACCAAAGTGGCCGAGAGTGCAAGAACCATGGGAACGACCCTTTGGTTTGAATCCGATGAAGAACAAAAACTTTTGGATATCGTGGCAACGGGAAAATTTACAACGTGCGGAAGTTTGCTGGAGTATATTCTAACGCTGCAGGCGGCACCGATCTGGAAAACATTTGACGACTCTGTTAAAAAGAATATTGAATTGCTCAAAGCTGAACTGATTGTGCAGTGGGAGCAATTTAAGGTAAATCCTCTTGGACCAAACCCTGACAAACTATGAAAAAGCTTTTGGTGGTTTCATTTTTCGCATGCGCATTGCTACTAAATTGTGGTGGCAAGCGAGAGGAAGTTGCTTATTATGATTCAGCGACTTCTACTTATGATACTATCGCTTCGCTTGCCAATTCAGCGGTGGCAGATACTACTGCGGTAGGATCAGTCGATTTTGAGGACGTTGATGGAGATAACGAAAATCTATCTTCAGAACCTGCCCCAATCTTAATTGATTCACCTGCAAAAGAACCAGTTCCATCTCCACCGCAAGAACCAACGAAGGCTGACGATCCGCCACCGGTGGAAGCACAGCAAACCAAAACGGAGCAGCAAGATCAACCTGCCCAAGTTAAAAACCCTGACGTACGGCAACTGCAAGTACAGAGCGCCATAGCTGTCCCAAGAAAAATATACTATGTTCAGCAAAAGCGTGGAACATATGAAAATGAACCGATTGATATAAAAATAGTTCTGTGGGATAATGAAAACAGGCGCGTGAGAGCTGACAAGAATTACAGGATTGCTATTTCAGTTCAGCTCCTGGATCGCACGAACCGAGAACTGGTTAAATCAAAACGCGTTGAGAGATCCGACACGGTAACAATTATGGAAGGTCAAGGAGAGGCAGTTTATCATTTTGTGCCTCGCACGGCTGGCATTTATGGCGTGATGTGCAGCCACCCCGAGATGCAACCCGCTGAATGGAAAATGAATGTGATGAGCAAGTTTAAAAAAATAGGATACTCTGAATCTGCTAGTCAACCAACCTTTATGCTTGCATCACACCGGGTTGTGCAAACAACTCCATTTATCCTTGTCTCAACGCAAGATGAAAAGGTACCGCTTGCAGATGGGGAGGACTTTGCAGATATCGAGTTTCTGTTGGTTGACCCGGATGATTTGCTTGGAGACAGCGTGCGCATTGTAATCGAAAATTCTAAAGGTGAGCTTTCAAAAAACTCTTTACATGTTAACAAAGACTACTTTGTCAGGACCCGCCTCACGTCTTCATCTCAAGGAAGCGTCACGCTTAGATTTCTAAGTACAGATCCCCATGTAATGCCAAACAAGGAAATGATCAAGATTAATTTTGCCGTGCCAATAGATCATTTCGAATTGAGCCTTGCCCCGTCCGAGATAAATTTCTTTGACCTCTGTCAGGTAATTATCTTTTTGAAAAATAAGAAAGGAGACATAGTTGCCACAGACCGCATCATACCAGGATCGTTTGAGATTCTCAAGGGCAGCGGCCGTTTTGGAAGCGACACACTCAAAATTCTTTCGGGAAAGATGCAGGCGCAAATCCACTTTCAACCTTCTGCAGCCGGTATCATGACGATTCGTGCGCACATGCCTGGGCTCTCTTCACAAACAAAGGAAATGCTGGTGACCTGGCCACTACTCCTGATCGGACTGGCTACAGGATTTGGATTGGCGGGCTCCTTTAGTGCTCACAAAAGGAAACCAACGAAATGGAAATGGATGACCATTTGTTCGGGGGCAATCACTGGGCTTATTCTTTATTGGATGGTGGTATTCTTCAATCCCATCCTTGGTACTCCGGTATCGCAAGCGACTGCTCTTAATCCAGTTACAGCAGTTGCCTTCGGCATGGCCGGTGGTTTCTCAGGTGTTGAGGTTTTGCGGCTCGTGCTAAAAAAGTTTTTCAATATGGATGTATAATCACATGGAGATGAATTGTAAACTACTACTGGTTGCTCTGTTACTCATTTGTTTTGGTTTTTCTGGATATGCGCAAAGCAACAGTTACCCGTTTCCACGAACGCAGCCCTATATACGGCCAAGACCAGCGATGCCAGACTCAGTGGTACGCCAGATAGATCGGAGAGCAAGTAACTTTTACTTCTTCTCAACGATCCGGAAAATCAGTGAACCTTCAACAATTTCTTTTCCTTTTCTTAGTCTGACGCACAACGTCACCGGGACTCAGAAAAAACCATTTGTTCTTGACGCTGATATTCAAACTCCGATTGCCATAGGCGGAAAGAGATTCTCAATTGGAAACTGGATGTACACAATCCATGTGATTCCGCGATTTAAAGTTAGAATATTCCAGGACGACCCATCGGTAGGAGATGAGTCCATTCCCGTGCGCACACCCAGTACTATACCCGGTGTTGCTTACTATGGTGCATTGCGAAAGTGGTGGGATGATAAAGAAGAAAAGCGTGGATACTCATTTGAAAATATTTTTGTTGGACTATATGCATTTCATCATTCTAACGGACAAGACGGGCCGGAGCTGGACACGATCAATATTGGCCAGGTGAATACGTACAATGGCAACTTTGGAGAACAAGTGGCATTTGAATTTATTCTTGGTGGCAAAACAAGCTCAGACGACATACCAAAAATCAACAGCAATCGAAATGCGAAAAAAGAAGCCGATAACTCACCGGGAAAACAAATGTTCCTGAAAGTCTATCAGCGCTCAGAACTGTACTGGAAGGTATCGTACGAACTCCATCCTCGGAAAGCATCCAACCAGGTTTTTGATTCATTAAGCATCTACGGCCGACATCGACTCAATTTAAACGTGGGGCTAAGTTTGATGCCGCGTCTTTGGGAATTTATTGGTGATGGTAAAACGTGGTGGGATGTTTCGAATGAGGCAAACTATGAACGATGGAGATTCACACTCAATGCCAATTACATTATGGATGGCGACTACGCTTCCGGCAATACGCTGAATCCCGAACAGGTAAAGCAATTCGATTTATCCAGGCGACTGAATTTATGGCTCACCGCGTATTGGGTCATTGGATTCTCGCAACATGCCGCGCTCTTCACCCAGGTTGGATACTACGGATCAGACAATTACAATATTTACTTCAATCAAAGCCTTTGGAATTTTAAACTCGGAATTGCCTTTGGCTTTTTTGATCAGCAGGAATTACCGGATAAGCGATAACAGTTTGAATTTATAAACCTCATCAAATAACCAGTAACAATATGGGAAAAAAGAAAAAAACAAAGGCTGTGATCATGTGCAATAGCCTGGAAGTAAAAACAAAGTATATCTATTTCAGAAGTGGTGAACTGGGCAGCCCCGATCCGGGTTGCGGTAACCTTCCCAGAAAGGAGCTCAAGAAAAAAGTCACCTGGGAAATCGATGGCAAATGTGAGGATGGTAAAGACCTTTGGAAGATAACGTATAAGTAACTGCTCTTCATTTCACTAATCCCCAACATTATGTACACAATTTTGCAAATCATTATTTCGGTGGTAGTAGTCTACCTGATCTTTAGTACAATCGTGACGGTTATGGTTGAGTGGGTGGCAAGCCTCTTGCAGCTTCGAGGTAAGGTGCTGCGAGGCGCTGTTTTAAACTTGTTCAAAGACAGTCCTAATGCGAAGAAGAATCTTGGTGAAACAATTCTTAACCATCCACGCGTCAAGAGCACGACTTCCGGGATGACTCTCCGCAAGAATGAGAGATTGCCATCGTACATTTCTGCAAGCAGCATATCCTCAGCTCTCATCGATATCATGGTGAACAAAGCTGCTCCAGTCACAGCGGATGGTAGAATTAAAAATGTGTATGAAAATTTTCTGGATGGTGTCAACAAGACCACAGATAAAGATGAAAAAGCACTGCTGAGTTCGCTGGCAAATGTTTCGTCAAATATTGAGTCATTGTCTGCGTCAATTGAAAAGTGGTTCAATGACGGGATGGACCGCGCATCAGGTTCCTATAAAAGGAATATCAGGATATGGACATTTGCTTTTGCAATGGCTATCACGATAGCATTCAATATTGATACGTTGCATATTATCCGGGTAGCCAAGCAGGACCCGACTCTTCGATTGCGACTAAATGAGTTGGCTGATCAACTGCTGGCCGATTCAGTATTTAAGGAAGCCGCCATGCAAGGAGTGGATGTTGACTATTACGAAGACTATGTGAATGATAGTTCAATCAGTGAATCAGACGGCAGTGCGATACAAAATGAAGATATGGCTACTCCTGATAATTCGTTAGAGGAACAGTACAATGTCCGGGCAAAGCAATTGCAGTATATGAACACGCTGGTTGGAAATGCAGATCTCCCGATTGGATGGGGAATCAAAAAAGACCATTCCCTTCTTTTTTCAATCCTTGGATGGTTTCTCACAGTTTTAGCCTTAACTGCCGGTGCACCATTCTGGTTTGATGCACTTAAAAATATTGTGAATATCCGAAACGCTGGACCCAAACCGGGTAATTCAAAATAAAAACTCCCCATGAAAAAGACATTAATCACCCTATTAGCGATTATGGTAGCATCAACCACTGTCGCTCAGAATTATAAGTATTACGCGGGTAATCTGCACGCTCATACCGGATACTCCGATGGTAATAAAGATGGAAGCAAAACAGGTGTCAAAACACCAGAAGCCTCATTTGACTTTGCTAAGAAAAGCGAAAACTTTCACTACATGGGAATTTCAGAACACAATCATAAAAAAGCCGGGATGAAATATCCTAATTATGCCAAAGGACTTCAGGAAGCTAAAGCCTCAACCATAACAACATTCGCCTGTCTGTACGGAATGGAGTACGGTGTTATTGAAGAAGAGGGAGGTCATGTACTCATTTACGGAGTCGATGATTTGATTGGCTGGGATGAAAACAATTTTGCTGTGGAGTGTGCGAGATCCGATTATAATTCCCTATGGAATATCCTGCAGGATTACCCTGACGCCTTTGCAACACTTGCACATCCTGAAAAAACGGATTATGAGAATCTGCTTAACAGACCATACAATAAAAACGCAGACAAAGTGATTTGCGGTGTCGCTATCATGACTGGCCCGGCCTTCGCCAAAAATTCAAATTATAAAACCAAATCTCCAAAGAAGTTTGTAGGCTACTACCAAGGCATGCTTGCTGCGGGATATCACGTTGGCCCTACTGTTGATCATGATAATCATTATCTGACATTCGGCCGAATGGCTAGCTCGCGCACCATCGTGCTGGCAACAGAACTTAATCCCGAAAGTATCATGGAGGCTTTCCGCGAAATGAGATTTTATGCCAGTACCGACTGGAATGTAAAAGTTTCGTTTAGCGTCAATGGATTCCCAATGGGCAAAAGAATAAACACAAAAACAGAGGCAAATATTGCTGTTAGTGTTGATGACCCGGATACTGACGATGAAGTAAAATCAATCAAAATAATGTATGGAAGACCTGGAAGCAAGGAGCTAAGTACCATGCTAACATCATCGAAGAAGGGTGAATTTGAGTTTAGTCATGATCTGCCGAAAGGCAAAGAATACTATTACTACCTGGAGATAGCACAGTCTGACGGGGATAAGGTGTACACTTCGCCTGTGTGGGTCAAGCGACTGAATTGAAGCGACTTTAAATTTCAGCCAGGTGCCTCTGCCATTTAAAAACATAATTCCCTGTAACAAAATACCTCCCTCTTAGCGTCTAACAACTAATTACTGAATACTAACTACAATCACATGTCGTTCAGAACCCTCATTGTCCTCGCATGCCTTTCAATCAGTTCAGTGCATGCGCAGCAAACGTCACACAAATACGGTGATAACCCAAAAGCAGGCAGTACCTACAACCATGATGGTGTAAAAGTTTATTACGAAATCTACGGTCAGGGAAAGCCGCTGGTGCTGCTTCACGGCAATGGCGGTTCGATTGGAAGTCGTTCTAAACTAATTCCTGAATTTGCTGCACACTACCAGGTTATTGCACTCGACAGTCGCTGCCATGGAAAAACAGATTGCCCTAAAGGTTATCTCACCTACGAACAAATGGCTTCCGATGTGAACGCTGTGTTAAACCATTTGAAAGTTGACTCGGCATACATTTGGGGTCACAGCGATGGTGGCATTCTTGGTTTGCTGATTGCCATTCACTATCCGAAGAAAGTAAAAAAACTTTTAGCAACAGGCGCTAACCTACGGCCCGACAGTTCTGCAATTGACCCGGCATTGTTTCCAATCTTGGATAAGATGTGGGTAACCGTGAAAAACGACAGCGTCCGGAGCAAGCAATTCAAATTATTGGTTGAACAGCCCAACATCAAGTTAACCGATCTCAGCAAAATCAAAGCTGATGTCTTGATCATGGGGGGCGACCGTGATGCAATTCGCAACAAACACTTGTTGGAGATGCACGAAAACATCTCAGGTTCATTGCTATGCATTTTGCCAGGAGCCACGCATTTCGTTTATGAGGACCACACCAAGTGGTTTATGGAAATCCTGTACGACTTTTTCGATAACCCACCACGAAGAACTACTACAGCTGATTTGTTTAAGCAATATTTCAAGTAGAAGGAGAGACACAAAAAAAATTACCGCAGAGACGCAGAGACAACCTCTGTGCCCTTTGTGTGCATTCCTCCGTGATCTCTGTGGTGATCCTTTTACCACGGAGCACACAGAGTTCAGCACAGAGGACACAGAGAGACTCGTTAGAACAACGACAGCTGCACTTCCTGATTAACAGGCTTATCGTGAATATGAAAGACTTTCGTTTCCTTATATCGGGATGCAATGATGATGTTCGTATCGGTAGGGTATTTCTTAAACAAATTCTCAACGATAGCAGTGGAGTTGTTCTCTTTTGATATGTGCGACAAGAACAGGTGGCTCAAAAAGGGAGATCTATGCGTGAGAAACAATTCAAGGGCTTGACGATTAGAAAGATGACCCACATCACTTTTGATTCTGTTTTTCAGATGGGCCGGGTAATGGCCTGTTTCTAACATATAGTCATCATAATTGGCTTCCAGAAAAGCTGCGTGGCATTGTTTGAAGTGGATGATCACATCGTGACATGCGACACCGAGATCCGTGAATACGCCAACTTTTACGGTTTCATTAGCAACAATAAAACTGTGCGGATCGCTGGCATCGTGAAATTTTGGAAAACCCGTCACCGTGAGGCTGCCAACCTTAACAGGTTTATAAGCTTCGAAGTGGGCAACTAAATGCCGCTTAACACTAACGTGTTGCTGCAATGTGGCATCGGTGATGTAAACTGGAACCTGGTATTTTTTAGAAATCATGCGAACACCCTTCACGTGGTCGCGGTGCTCATGGGTGATGAAGATGGCCTTTATTTTTTTCATAGAGAGCCCCAGTCGGCCCATGCGTATCTCCGTCTCACGGCAGGAGATACCAGCATCAATTAAAACAGCATCCTGATGGTTGCCAACGTAGTAGCAGTTGCCATTACTTCCGGAATTCAGTGAGGCTGCGAATAGCGACATGGTGCGAAAGTATATAAAATACTGTGACCAGTTGTGACACTAACCATTCATTTCCTTAGCAAAACTGAAACTAATTCATTACTTTCACGTTTGCTAAGTAAATAGTCATGAAACAACAATATTCGATAGGGGAGTTTGAAGAACTGGTACTCCTCATGGTTGGCGCCCTGCACGATGAGGCCTATGGGGTGGCAATTCTCGAAAGCCTTGAACAAAAACTCGAAAAGTCTCTGAATATCAGCGCAGTGCATGTGGCACTTAAACGCATGGAAGATAAGGGTTTTGTAAGGTCGCGCTTTGGCGGGATTACGGAAGAACGAGGTGGAAGGCGCAAAAGGTTCTACGTGATTACAGCGCTTGGAAAACGCGTACTCGATGAACAACACGAATTGCGCAACAGTATTTATAAAAGCATTCCTAAAATTTCGTTCGGATGATCAATCCCCCACGTCAAGCGCTTGCCTTCCTGCGGTGGTTTTGTCGCGAAGACTACCTCGAAGAAATTGAGGGCGACCTCTCTGAGGTTTTCAGGAAGCAGCATGCGTACGCCCCGCGCAAAGCAAAATTGAAATTTACCTGGAGTGTGGTCTGCTATTTCCGTCCACAGTTCATCAAGTCGTTTAAAAATCAGTACCCATCAAATTCATACGGTATGTATAAAAGTTACTTTAAGGCAGCCATTCAAAACATGGTGAAGAACAAGCTGCATGCATTCATTAACATTTCAGGCCTTGCAATTGGTATGGCCGTGGCAATCATCATCAGCCTCTGGATCTATGATGAGGTTTCATTCAATAAACAATACTCCAACCATGCCCGCATCGGGCAGGTAATTCAAAATGTTACCAACAACGGTCAGGTGGAAACATGGGAAAACATACCGTGGCCGTTGGGCGATGAAATCAGGAAAAATTATGCGACTGATTTCAAATACGTGACGATGGCAAGCCATAATTACGATCACTCGATTGCCATCGACAAAGAAAAATACTCGCGCACCGGAATGTTCGTTGAACCGGATTTCTTTACCATGTTCGGAGTGGAGCTAACTGCCGGCACTTTACCGGATAAAGATCCATCATCGATTTTGCTATCTGAATCTACCGCCAAGGCTTTCTTTGGCGATAAAGATCCCGTAGGTAAAATGCTCATCATGGATGGTGTGGACTTTCAGGTATCCGGTGTGTACAAGGATTTCCCGAAGCGATCGGTATTTGAAGAAGTATTTCTCATTGCACAATGGTCGAAGATGGCTACGGTTTTCCAGCTTGATCAAATGCAGGAACCCTGGAGGCCAAACGCTTTCCTGCTCTATGTGATGTTAAACGACAACGCAAATTTCCAAGATGCTTCGGTGCGAATCAAGGACGCCAAGTTTAAGAATGTGAGTGAAGCTTTACAAAAGAAAAAACCTGAGTTGTTCATTCACGCCATGGATGATTGGCGCCTTCGTGCCCAATTTGAAAATGGAAAGCAGGCAGGCGGGCTCATTCAATACGTATGGATGTTTAGCACTGTAGGCATATTTGTTCTCTTGATGGCCTGCATCAACTTCATGAACCTGAGCACTGCACGATCAGAGAAGAGGGCAAAGGAAGTAGGCATTCGCAAAGCGATTGGATCCTATAGAAGTCAGTTGATTACGCAGTTCTTCAGTGAGTCTGTACTCACAGCATTCCTTTCACTTCTATTGTCGGTTGGTTTGGCGCAGTTGCTTCTTCCGATTTTCAACAACCTGGCCGAAAAGCAAATGAGCATTCCCTATGGTAATCCATCGGTGTGGGTTGGAATTGTCGCTGCGAGTTTGTTCATCGGATTAATTGCCGGAAGTTATCCTGCATTATATCTCTCTTCCATTCGGCCCGTGGGTGCATTGAAGGGTGCCTTCAAAGCCGGACGTGGCGCTTCCTTGCCCCGGAAAGTTTTAGTCGTGGTTCAGTTCAGCGTGTCGGTTGTCATGATTATAGGTACTTCGACTGTTTACATGCAAATACAACACGGTAAAGACAGACCGTTGGGCTATAATGTAAGCGGATTGATCTCAGTGTCCGGATCAACCCAACAAGTTCATGATCACTTCGATGCGATTCGAAAAAAATTGATGGATGATGGATCGATCATCGAGATGTCTGAATCTGGTGCGCCCTCAACAAGTAGTTCCGGAAGCAGCAGTCGCATCGATTGGAGTGGCAAGGACCCGGACTTGTCGATCGATTTCAATACGTTCTTGGGTTCGTACGAATATGGTGAAACCATTCAGTGGGAAATACTACAGGGCCGTGATTTCTCACGAGACTTCCTCTCTGATTCGTCAGCAGTTATTCTGAATGAAGCTGCGGCAAAATATTTGGAAAAGGAGAACATCATCGGAGAAACTATGATGGTAAGAGATGCGCCCTACAAAATAATCGGGCTTGTAAAAGATGTTGTGTTTGGAAATCCCTATCAACCCGTGAGACCATCGCTGTACTTTCTTTCAAATTTCCAGCAGTACTTTGTGATGTTTCGATTGAATCCGGAGAAACCAGCCAAGGAATCACTTGCAAAAATTGAAACCGCGATGAAGCCCCATATGAATGGAGAGCCTTTCTCATTCAAGTTTCAGGATGAAAGCCAGGCGCGCAAGTTCGGTGACGAAGAACGTGTGAGTACACTGGTCGGCACCTTTGCTGGTCTCGCGATCTTCATAAGCTGCCTCGGAATATTTGGATTGTCATCGTTTGTGGCTGAGCAGCGAACCAAAGAGATCGGCATCCGCAAAGTGCTTGGTGCTTCCAGTATTAGTTTATGGGGCATGCTCTCAAAAGATTTCGTGGGACTGGTCACGATCTCGTGCGTGGTGGCAATTCCAATCGCGTGGTATTTCATGCAACAGTGGCTGATGAGCTATGAATATCGAACGCCATTATCCTGGTGGTTGTTCGTATTGCCCGCGATTGGCGCTTTGCTCATCACCTTGGCGACTGTGAGCTTTCAAACCATTAAAGCTACGATGGTTAACCCGGTGAAAAGCCTTAGGAGTGAGTAACATCCCGAGGCGGTCATCGCGGACGGAACGTGGGAATGCAGGTGCGGAGATCCCTGCCTACCGGCAGGCAGGCGCGATCTCACTCGCATTCAATCATTACAACGAAATGCACGACTCTTTTCACAAACCAGGTGTGAGATTGCAGATCGCGCGCAAACAAAGCGCTTTGCCGTCCGCGATGACGTGTTAAACTTGATAACAGCGC
>DASTYM010000588.1:0-2240 GCA_035764995.1 Cyclobacteriaceae bacterium
CTGATGTAACGGCTTGATAGTTCCACGGCAGAAATTACGGCATCGTCCTTAATCCGAACACCATGATGTAATTCGTATTTGTCTTTAATTCCGCGCAAGATGGAGATTGAATCTTCAACAGATGGTTCATCAACCATTACCGATTGAAATCTGCGCTCGAGCGCTTTATCTTTCTCGATGTATTTCTGATACTCTTTTAAGGTGGTTGCACCGATGGCATGTAGTTCTCCTCGCGCCAATGCGGGCTTTAAAAGGTTAGCAGCATCCATCGCGCCTTCGCCACCGCTTCCGGCACCAATAAGCGTATGGATTTCATCAATGAACAGAATGATTTTTCCTTCTGAGTCTACTACCTCTTTGATAACAGACTTCAATCGCTCTTCAAATTCGCCTTTGTATTTGGCACCAGCCACCAAAAGACCCATATCAAGTGATACAAGAATTTTGCTTTTCAGATTTTCAGGCACATCACCGTTTACAATGCGCTGTGCCATGCCTTCAACAATAGCTGTTTTTCCTACCCCTGGTTCACCCAAAAGAATAGGGTTGTTTTTCGTTCTGCGAGA
Organism: Cyclobacteriaceae bacterium; assembly: GCA_035764995.1. Lineage (GTDB taxonomy): Bacteria > Bacteroidota > Bacteroidia > Cytophagales > Cyclobacteriaceae > UBA2336. The sequence continues at coordinate 567 of DASTYM010000588.1, forward strand.
CAAAATCTGAAGTACTCGTCTGATCTCTTCATCGCGACCAATAACCGGATCAATCTTACCCTGCTTGGCAAGATCATTCAGGTTTTTAGAATAGCGTTCTAGGGATTTGTATTTCGCTTCTGCGTTTTGATCAGTTACTTTAGAACCGCCTCGTAATTCTTTTATGGCTTTTGCCAATCCTGTGCGCTCAAATCCTGCATCCTTCATAATCGATGCAACTTTGTCTTTGGCCGCCAGCAGGGCTAATAATAAATGTTCAACTGAAATATATTCATCCTTGAATTCACGCAATTCCTTTTCAGCCTGTTGCAACACACCATTTGTGGTATTGGATAAATAAGGTTGCTGACCTGAAACACGTGGATATGCATTCAGAATCTCTTCAAGTTTAGTAGTAAGAATGGTTTCATTTACGTTCAGCTTTTTAAAAACATAGCCGGAAACATTCTCATCGGTTTCAAGAATGGCCTTTAACAGATGGCCGGGCTCTATAGCCTGCTGCTGATTGCTCATGGCAATCTCGGCCGACTTCTGTAAGGCTTCCTGTGATTTAATCGTGAATTTTTCGAAGTTCATTTTTTCGATTCTTTGATCCTGCTTAACGCAAAACCCTATCCAGCCACAGAAACGTGCTATTCTGTCCTGATTTTCTTTAAAAAATTACTCTTTGTGTGTCAATATTACATGGAGGTGTTGCCAATTCGACCATTAATTTATATTTGTTTAAAACCCGTATACCCCCACATATGAGTAAGCTGAATCGTGAAGACAAGCTTTTTAAAAAGGAGATGAATGTGCTGCTGCATTACCGCGAAATTGCAAGTCGTGAGAATTCGATAGAAGAAACCAGATCTGCCCTCCAAAGCCTGACCAATAAGTACAAAGCCCTGCTTGAACAAACCAGATTTCTAACATGGATTAGCGGGCGATTGGAACGAAAACTGCAGCGAAGAAACCTGGAACTTAACGGGAAGAACAACCGGTTAGTGAGTACGCTTAAAGAGTTAACCAAGGCTGAAGCCGAGAAAAGTGCAATTGCTGTTATCTATTTTATTGCAATCGCGCTTTTTGTCCTGGAAGAATTTTTTGTTGAACCAGTCATCAACCTGTTCGGACAGGGTGTTTGGTTAAGTATCCTCATTAAACTTGGCATTGTATTGCTGCTAAAAGTCTCAGAGGGGTTTCTTGAACGCAGGCTTACCAAAAAGAAAGCGTTTAAAGAGGCTCTTAAAGAAATCATCTAAAAGCCTCCTGTGGAAAAGAGAGAAAGTTTTATCTTTCTCTTATGGACGCGGTGCCCGCAAAGAAAAAGGCGATAACACAAAAGCAACAACACGTATTACTGGAGGTTGCCTGGGAGGTTTGTAACCAGGTGGGAGGAATCTATACCGTGATTCGTTCTAAGGCCCCCGTCATGGTTGAACAATCCAAGGGCCTTTATTGTATGATCGGCCCTTATGTGAATAAAAGCATTCAGGCTGAGTTAGAGCCACTTGATGATTCACAGGATATTTTTGGGCAAGCCGCAGCCGCGCTCCGGAAAAAAGGATACGATGTTCATTATGCAGAATGGCTTATCACGGGAAAGCCACGAGTGGTATTGTTAAACCCGCATACTATTCAGGACAAAGAACTGAATGTTGTTAAATATTTACTTTGGAAAAACCACAGTGT
>DASTYM010000589.1:0-2997 GCA_035764995.1 Cyclobacteriaceae bacterium
AAAATATTAACCCTGATGAATGACCCCATGCTCGACTGAATAACCTTTCCATTATAGATGTCTGCCGTTTCCTCTGATGCAATAATATTGTAAATCCCATACCAGTCGGCTGTTCGGATAATCGTTCCAAGATTGCCAGGATCACGAATATCATCCAGCATCAAAAAGAAACTATCACGGGCCAAGGTTGGTGCGCTGTTAGGTTTCATCCTAACAACAGCTAATGCTGCATCATTCGTACTGTAGTCGCCCAGCCTAGCAAGTTCCGAAGGTTTTACCACCAAAGTCTCACTGGTATTGGGGTTTAAAGCCCGTTCGTTTTGCTGCTGGAAATCCGGTGTCATCAGCAACTGTTCGATTTTAAAGTTGGACGACAAAACTTCTAAAACGCTTTTCCGCCCTTCTACCACAAAACATTGCTCCTGTTTTCGGTATTTCTTTAATTGCAAGGATTTGATGAATTTAATCCGGGCTTTGGACAGCATGTAGCAACGTTTTGATAGTGACGAAAAATAGATATTATTTCATTCTTTTCCCCTTTTTGTTGCTGATCTCGGGTTGTATCGGTACCAAACACCTTCAGGAAGGTGAAAGTCTGCTGTACAAACAAGGCATTAAAATCCCGAAAGGAAAAAAAGCTCCGAAAGGCATTAGCAAAGACGACCTCGATGAGCTCTATTCGCAGAACGCGAATCGCAAAGTATTAGGTACGCCCCTTGCCCCCCTCGTATGGATCTATTACCAGGGTAAAAGGGGATTTGATCCAAAAAAGTACGAAGCCAAAATTCAGAAAACCGAGAAGAAGTTTGATGCCAAAATCGCCAAGGCTAAAACGGATAAAAAAGCGAACAACCTTCAGTTCCGGAAACAGAGTAAGGTGGCGAAATACAACGATCGCATTTTAAATGGAAATCAATTCATGCAATGGGGTGAACCCGTAGCAGTGTTCGACAGTACCAAAGTAAGTATTACGGTCGAACGCTTTAAAGAGTACATGTTTGCGCACGGATACTTCCAAAACAAAGTAGACTTTAAAACTACGAGCATCGCTAAGCTGGTTAATGTTCGATACGACATCGTGCCTGGTAAGCCCTACATACTCGATACCGTTTACTTCAAAGTGCAGGACAGCGTTATTTACAATTTGCTGATGTCTGAAGAATCGAAAAATTTGTTAAAAAAAGGCGCTCTATATAACCAGGATAATTTTACAAAAGAACGCGAACGAATCGATCTGCTGTTAAAAGATCATGGTTACTATGATTTCAGTCGGCAGTATGTTGAGTTTAATATTGACACCACATCGCGCGGCAATCAAAAAGTTACTGTAGAAATCATCATCAATGATCCTGCCAGGAGAAACCAGCACAAAAAATTCTTCATTGATGAAATAAATTTCATCACCGATTCGGGTATTACCGGAGTGAAGGTGCCGCGACAAGAAACTAACTACAGGAACGTCAACTATCAGTATTACGAAAAAATGTATAGTTTGAAAATTCTGAGTCAACGTGTATTCCTGGCCCCAGGGACTACCTATAGCAGAACTGCAACCTTCGATACACAACGGCAGCTGGCTAACCTGAATAATTTCAGATTTGTAAATATTAACTACGACACGACTGGCGGAAAATTTATTGCCAACATTTATACCAGTGCGTTAGATCGTTATCAATGGTCGAACGAAGTCGGGTTAAGTGTTACACAAGGTTTCCCGGGTCCGTTTTACAATATCAATTTCACGAAACGCAACATTTTCAGAGGGCTGGAAAATTTTGAAATGAACGGTCGAATTGGTTATGAAGGTGTGGCGGCCGCCACCAGCACTGGAGCAGTTTATCAAAGCATCGAAGCGGGTATCAATGGATCGATCACGTTCCCTCAATTTATTCTTCCATTGAGTGATGACAGACGTTACAAAATCGGACGTTTTAACCCTCGAACGAGAGTCCAGGTGGGATATAATTACACCAAGCGACCCGAATATACGCGAGCCTCCACTTCGCTAAACTACACTTACAGCTGGGACAAGCAACGCATCAAGCGGTATGATCTCACGCTAGCCAGCTTGAGCGTAATCAATTCAGAAACAGATCCGGCTTTTCAAGATTTCCTACAGACTCAGTTTGACAGCTTGGGAAGTACTCTGATCTATACGTTCAATCCTTCCTATGTCAGTAGCATGATGTTCTCGATGACCTGGAACCTGAACAATTACGGAAGTCCTGATCAAAGTTCAGCATTCATCCGTTGGTCGGTTGAAAGCGGTGGTACGCTTCAAAATTTCATTGATTATTCCTTTGCGGAAGACAAAGGTCTTCAAACATTTAAATATGTCCGTGTGAATGCCGACTTAAGAAGAATTAACATCCTGAACAAAAATACAACAATTGCTTACCGGTTGAATGCAGGTGCAGCCTACTCCTACGACTCCAATGATGTGTTGCCATATGAAAAATATTTCTTTGCGGGCGGTAGTAATAGTGTGCGGGCATGGAGGCCGCGAAGACTTGGCCCAGGTTCATTCAAGCCGCCACCAAGTACCAATGCCGAAAAAGACGGTTACTACAGTTATCAATTTGAGCAACCTGGTGATATTGTAATTGAAGGTAGCATTGAATTACGAAAGAAACTGATTGGTTTTTTTGAAGGTGCGGTGTTTCTCGATGCCGGAAACGTGTGGACATTTAAACCCCGTGAAAAAAAGGATGAAAGTGGAAACCTGGTTGACAACGGAAATTCCAAGTTTAAGGTGAACGAATTTTATAAAGAGCTTGGTGTAGGGACGGGTGTTGGATTTCGATTTAACTTCTCCTTCTTAATTTTACGATTTGATATCGGCATGAAGGTGTTCGACCCGGCCCGCGATGAAGGAGATCGATTCGTATTGAACAAAATCAAGTTCTGGAACCCATATGGACCAAATAAAGAGCCGGTGATTTACAATATTGGAATCGGATATCCGTTTTGATTTATGCTAGTTTGAAACGACCACGT
>DASTYM010000590.1:0-2780 GCA_035764995.1 Cyclobacteriaceae bacterium
CATTAATCTTCAAAGTCACGCCTGATCCGTATTCGCATACGCACATCAATGGCCTGCACCTGAAAAACTGGGACGTGGAGATGACGATGGGCACAAGCTTTATTAATGAAATAAAAGGAGAAGACCCCAATGATTTCTTCAGCGGATTCGTATTTGATAGTGTGCGATTTAACGGAGGCTTGATGACGAATGAAAACAGAATCGTGTCAGGTGAAATGGATAATGGTGGCTGGGTTTCCGTTGCGAATGGCACCAACCATACAACGACTTTTGATCCAAATAATGGTACCGGTAATAGCTGGGGGCTTCTTTCGAAAACAACAGACATGAATGGCAACCCTTATTATACTAATGTGTGCAATGATGAATTTCACATAGATCATAATGAAATGATTACTGTGAGCTATTATGCCAGAGCCACCGCAGCGGGTAAGTTACTCACACCTTTCGTGCAGGATGTGGTGACCGGAGATATCAAGGAGTATCCGCAGGTCTCTCTCACAACAAGTTTCAAGCGCTATGCCAACACACTGATGGTTGATAAAGCAACCTCGGACCGATATAAGATAAAGTTCAGAGGCTTTGCAACAGCATGGATTTATCTTGACAAGGTTCAGGTGGGAAGAAAGGACTGGATAACACTCACGGATATGGAAAAGGAATTTCTTGATACCCCAACCTTCATCCCGGATTATAATAGTGGAGCCAGAAGGCGAGGACCGCAAGAGGAAGTTGTTGAAGTTCGGGAAGAAGTTTGTGAAAAGGTATTCCCTAATCCTGTGAAAGACATCCTAACAATTGAGGGTGTTGATGAGTGGACCAGGTTTAATATCCTTACTATTTCAGGCATGATTTACACTAGTGGTGTTGGATCAAAAGTTAATGTATCACAATTTCCCACCGGTCTTTACATTCTTGTGACGCAGAATGGAAAGCGATTCAAATTTGTTAAAGAATAATCGGAATGCACACTGGTAAAATTTTATTGAAATATACTTTCATTTTTACCCTGGTTCTTCAGGGTGCATGTTCATCAGATAAAAAGCAGAATGAAAATGACCCACAAGCTCAATCCATGACGTTGTCGAAGGAGGCTCTTCGCAATAAGATCAAAGGAGCATGGGCTGCACAAACCATCGGGGTGACATTTGGAGCACCCATCGAGTTTCAATATAATTCTACCATGGTCCAGGATAACCAGAAAATTGAATGGACCGATTCAACGCTATCATCGGCATTCAGGAATAAGCCTGGATTGTATGATGATATTTACATGGACCTCACCTTCATGCAGGTAATACAAGATAATGGCCTTGATGCTACTCCTTCGCAATATGCAGATGCAATCGGAAAATCAAGTTACAAATTATGGTTCGCAAACCAGACAGCGCGAAATAATATTCAAAATGGTTTGCAGCCACCGCAATCAGGTCATTGGTTAAACAATCCATGCGCTGATGATATTGACTTCCAGATCGAAGCAGATTTTGCAGGGCTCATGTCTCCCGGTATGGTAAATTCTGCGATCCAGATTTGTGATCGGGTAGGGCATATCATGAATTATGGTGATGGATACTATGGCGGAGTATTTATTGCATCCCTGTATTCCGAAGCACTGGTGGTCAACGATGCAGCCGAAATGGAAAAAATTATTATCAAAGCGCTCGAGCCGATTCCGTCACAAAGCAAATTCGTGCAATGCATCCAGGATGTAATCAAGTGGCATCACGAGAAACCTGATGATTGGAAATACACCTGGTATCGTACAAACGAAAAGTGGAGCACGGACACCGGCTCTCCATGGGGAATATTCAAGCCTTTTAATATTGATGCAAAAATTAATGCTGCATGGGTCGTATTAGGACTCCTGTATGGCAACGGTGATTTTACACGCACATTTGAGATCACAACGCGGTGCGGTGACGATGCCGATTGCAATCCGGCATCTGCAGGAGGTGTTCTTGCAGCAATTGTTGGCTATGATAAAATACCCGAATTCTGGAAGCAAGGACTTGATAAAGTAAGTGACATCCCTTTTATGGGTACCACAATTTCACTGAATCAGGCATACGTCATGTCCTATGAACATGCTGAGAAAATGATTGTGAAGAATGGTGGTAAAGTAGCTGACACAGAAATTACGATTCAGAAACAAAAAGCATCTATCATTCCACTTGAAGTTAGTTTTGAAGGCCACTATCCCACACAACAGATTTTACCTGTTATCACGAAGAATGAAATCTCCTTCGAATTTGATGGGATTGGATTTGCATTGGTGAGCCCACCGAACATCAAAGATTATGGAGATAAAACTTATGTCTTTGAAACGGAAGTTTATATCGATGGCCAACTAACTGAAAAAGTAAAACTGCCAACTGCGGAAAATAAACGCAGGTTTACACCTTTCTGGAAATACCAACTTCCTAAAGGAAAACACAAGGTGGTTGTGAGGATATTAAACCCGGTTGCGTATGCAGAGCCGGAAATCAAATATGCGATTGTGTTTGATGATAAACCTGTAGAATTCAAATTTTAAAAATAATCCTGTACAATGAAGAAGCTGGTACTCTTTCTGTTTTCAGTTGCGCTCTTTGGTTGCGCTAAAAACGTGACCACTAAAAACAATATAGACACTACTAAAAAGCCAAACGTAGTCTTTTTCCTCATCGATGATTTGGGATGGAAGGACCTGGCATGTTTTGGGAGTAATTTTTATGAAACACCCAACATCGATAAACTTGCTAAAGAAGGTGTGAAGTTTACCAATGCATATGCCGCCT
>DASTYM010000591.1:0-4321 GCA_035764995.1 Cyclobacteriaceae bacterium
CGAATTTATTTTTAAGTATTACCTGTAAAACTACAGTTATAACGAGGCTCATGTCCGTTCGGTTCTCGTTTTTATATTAATTTTTCCACAAATTTTGGGGAAAATTAACTCAAACTGGCACTTACGGTAATCTTGGTATTCAATACTCTCGATATCGGGCAATTTTTTTCAGCATCAGCTACCGCCTCGTTGAACTTCTCTTGCGAGATGCCTTTAATTTTTGCAGAAACAGTTAAATGAGAACCTGTGATTGTTCCATTTTCGAAATTGATATCACATTTCGTCTCAATTTGATCGGCCGTAAATCCAGCGGCATCAATATTAAATGAAAGTTTCATCGAAAAACAACCAGCATGTGCAGCTGCTACCAATTCTTCCGGATTCGTACCGAATACGCCTTCTTCAAAACGGGTTTTGAACGAGTACGGAGTATTGACCAAAACTTTACTGGGAGCAGTTAGTGTTCCCTTGCCTTCTTTACCAGATCCTTGCCAGATGGCGGTTGCATGACGTTTCATGATTTCTCTTTTAATGGTTGATAGTTGAACGTACTAAATATAGTTCAATCTTATCTGCATTAAAATGACTTGATCATTTTTAACGATCAAGCACCTTGCGAAGCCATAAATAACCGATTGTCCCCGAAACAAGCGATGCCAGCAACACCGCGATTTTTGATGCCGTGATTAGATCAGGTTGGTTGTAGGCAAGTAAAGTGATAAATATCGACATCGTGAATCCGATACCTCCCAGGAAACCAACTCCCAACAGGTGCTTCCATTTTATTTCCTGCGGAAGCGTGCACATTCCCAATGCAACAGCTGCAAAACTGAATAGATAAATTCCCAATGGTTTTCCCACGATTAATCCGGCAAGAATTCCAATACTACCTGGCTGCGTGAGGCCATGAGTCCAATCACTTCCAATAATCAAACTGGTGTTGGCGAGTGCAAACAATGGCAGAATTCCAAAGGCAACCGGCTTATGGAGAAAGTGCTGGAGTTTATAGGATGGAGATTGTGTTTGGCCATCACCAAACGGAAAAACAAAAGCGAGCAATACACCTGCAATGGTTGCGTGTACGCCAGACTGTTTCATAAAATACCATACAAATACACCACCCAACAGGTATGGAATCATTGAATGAACCTTTAACCGATTGAGAACAAAAAGAAAAATCAAAATAGCGAGTGCGATGAACAGGTTTGTAAATGCAAGCGAGCTCGTGTAAAATATAGCAATCACTACGATCGCTCCGAGGTCATCGATGACCGCTAACGCAGTAAGTAAAATCTTGAGAGAAGCTGGCACCCTGTTTCCAAGCAGCGATAAAATTCCTATCGCAAATGCAATGTCTGTGGCCATCGGAATTCCAGCTCCTGATTGAGATGGTAATCCACGGTTCAACAACAGGAATATTCCTGCGGGAACAACCATGCCTCCAACAGCAGCGATGACAGGCAACGAAGCTTGTTTAAGCCTGGATAATTCACCAACATAAATTTCACGTTCGAGTTCAAGACCAATCAGCAAAAAGAAAATTGCCATTAAACCATCATTGATCCAATGTTCAATGCTTGCACCACCGAGTTGAATATGCCAAAGGTGTTGATAACGCTCACCAACAGGAGAGTTTGTGAGCGCCAATGAAATTACCGCACAAAAAATAAGCAGGATTCCTCCTGCCCGTTCGCTTTTAAAAAAATCATTAAATAATTTTGTGGGCATCATTCCGCTTTTTCCTGGCTTGCTTTCAGATTGAAAAGGGAATCCAACAACACGATAAAAACACCTGTCATAATCGACACATCGGCCATGTTAAAAATTCCGGTTTGAAAGATCCCGAAATTCATGTGGAGAAAATCAGTTACCGTACCATGAACCAAACGATCATAAATATTTCCGATTCCTCCTCCGAGAACAAACGTAAATCCTGCTAACTGAGCCTTCGACAAATCATTTTTGAAAAACAGAAAACCGACTCCAAATCCTAATACAATTAACGGAAGCAGGGTAAGCAAAATAAACCGTACGGTATCTGGTAACGAAGTACCCAAACTCAAGAATGCTCCAGCGTTTTCAACTTTGGTAACCGTAACAAAGTTTTTGATTACTGATATTTCCTGATATTCATGCACCGTTTGGCGCACAACACTTTTTGAAATTTGATCACAGCTGACATTCATGATCAGAACTACCAAAATTGCCAGGGTACGAATGATTTTCATTTTCATTTTGTTGAAATTTTTAAGCTCTTAAAAAAAGAATCAATATTCTCCTGTGGCAAAGGCCCCTTCTTCGACATGATAGACATACTATACGTGATGTCATTACGAACAACAATCTTCTTGTGCATAAAGGTTTCCATCGAACCATCACCAACAAAATAGTAGTGAAGGTCTTTCGAGTGCTTCTCTGCCAGGATTATAAAGTTATTACTGATGAATGACTCCTCGGTAATGGTTTTGGCGTGGTTGTAAATAAAATCTTGAAACTTCATACCCGTGCGTTTGAAAGCGTCATTAGTTTGATAGCGTGAGGCAATTACCGTATAGGTCAAATTTCCTTTTACCTCGCCATCCTGAACAGCTTCTTGCCCGGTTATTTTTACAAACTCAATGCTGCCAAACTTCTCTTCAAGTGTATTGCTTTCTTCCTGGTGCACCTTCGGAATTTGGACTTCAAAATGGAAAGCATCATTCTTGTAAACAGCCAGTTCGGGGCCTGACAGCAGAAGAGCGGCTACTATTAAAACAAAGCCCTTCATTACCTGCCAAAAGGATTCATGGAAGAAAGCGCACGCTTCGCTCCACCCATTTTGTTCATCGTCTTCATCATCTTGCGCATGTCGCTAAACTGCTTGAGTAATTGATTTACCTGTGTTACAGACGTGCCGCTACCTTTTGCTATCCGGTCCTTACGACTACCATTAATCAAATCGGGGTTTTCACGCTCTTGTTTTGTCATCGAGCGGATGATCGCCTCAACCGGTTTAAATGAATTGTCATCAACATCCACACCTTTCATGGCTTTTCCTACACCGGGTATCATACTCATCAGGTCCTTGAGGTTACCCATTTTTTTGATTTGCTCAAGCTGGGTAAGGAAGTCATTAAAGTCGAATTGATTCTTACGAAGCTTTGCATTGAGGCGTTTCGCTTCTTCTTCATTAAAGTTTTGCTGAGCTTTCTCAACCAACCCCACAACATCACCCATGCCGAGAATCCGGCTCGCCATCCTGTCGGGATAGAAGCGATCAATTGCTTCCATCTTCTCACCTGTACTGATAAATTTGATTGGCTTCTCAACAACTCTGCGAATTGAAAGAGCAGCACCACCACGCGCATCACCGTCCAGCTTGGTGAGCACCACGCCATTAAAATTGAGTCGGTCGTTAAATGCTTTTGCTGTGTTCACTGCATCCTGACCGGTCATCGAGTCAACCACAAACAACGTCTCTGATGGATTGAGCGCCTCTTTTAATCTGGCGATCTCATTCATCATCTCTTCATCAACCGCTAAACGACCCGCAGTATCGACAATCACTACCCGGTGATTATTTTTCTTTGCGTGATCAATGGCAGCCTTTGCAATTTTTACTGCGTCCTTATTCTCGGGCTCTGCATAAACCTCTACGCCAATTTGCTCGCCCAAAACCTTCAACTGATCAATCGCGGCTGGTCTGTAAATATCACAGGCAGTTAGCAAGACCTGACGGCCCTGCTTTTTTATATAGCTCGCCAGTTTTCCTGAGAAAGTTGTTTTACCCGAACCTTGTAAACCCGCGATGAGAATAATTGCCGGACTACCCTCAATTTTAATATCCTCACTTTGTCCGCCCATGAGAGCCGTGAGCTCATCGTTGGTAATTTTTACTAACAATTGGCCTGGCGACACAGCTGTTAGCACGTCCTGACCAAGCGCTTTCTGTTTGATTTCGTCCGTTACTTCTTTGGCAACTTTATAGTTAACGTCCGCATCAATGAGTGCCTTGCGGATTTCCTTAATGGTTGTGGCAACGTTTACCTCGGTGATCCTTCCCTGTCCTTTCAGTGTTTGAAAGGCCTTTTCCAACTTTAAACTTAAACTATCGAACATGTATCTGGATTTATCGGGTTAACTTTATTTACAGGCTTTATGCTGTTATCAAGCAGCAAAGTTAAACAGGATTTATAGGATTATTAAAGAAATCCCGTTAATCCTATGATCCAGCAAATCCAAATCAGACAATTACCGGAAAGAAATATAGGGGTAGGAGTCCCCGGCCTTAAAAGTCGATTTCGTTGAAGGCAATTCAAGAAAACCATCAACATCTTTCAGG
>DASTYM010000592.1:0-6934 GCA_035764995.1 Cyclobacteriaceae bacterium
TAAAGAGATAACCATGAAGTACATGGAGCGAATGGGATTTGGAAATCAACCGTACCTCGTCTACCAGCATTTTGACGCAGCACATCCGCACATTCACATTGTAACGACTAATATCCAGAAAGATGGTAAACGGATTAAGTTGTTCAGGATTGGAAAGTACGAATCCGAAAAAGCAAGAAAATCATTAGAGTCTGAATACAATCTTGTAAAGGCTCAAGGCAGGAAGGCTCAGCAAGCTGAAAATGTTGATGCCATTCACGTGCAACAAGGAGTCTATGGAAAGACTGAAACGAAAAGAACAATAGTTAATGCCGTCAGGTACGTCACCAAAAAATACAGGTACACTTCCATACCCGAACTGAATGCTGTGCTCAGGCAGTACAACATCATGGCCGACCTGGGAAAAGAAGGTTCGCAAATGAATCTCAAAAAAGGTTTACTCTACAGGTTGCTTGATGAAGAAGGTAAAAAAATTGGCGTGGCTATCAAGGCAAGTTCGATCTACGGCAAACCAACCCTGTCCTACTTGGAAAAACAATTCAAGCTAAATGAAACGTTGAGACGTGAGCACAAAGGAAGACTGATCCAGTGCATCGACAACGCCTTTGGAAATAAACAGTCCATCACAAAAACATCCTTTGTTCAGGCTCTAAGTCGGGAAGGAATTTTTGTGCTCTTCCGTCAAAACGAAGAAGGAAGAATTTACGGAGTCACTTTTGTGGACAACAAAACGAAAGTTGTTTTCAACGGCAGTGACCTTGGCAAAGCCTATGGAGCCAAGGCTATCACGGAGCGTCTCACAGGTTTATCAAAACCGGATTCAATTGCAGCTCTACCTTCCCTGATTCATGCGCAGCCCGAAAAGCCAGAAGATAGAGACTCGATTATAGAAGAAACAATCAAGGACTTGACCACCGCAAAACAATTCGACTATTCATCACCAGACTCAGCAATGAAAAGACGAAGAAGAAAGAAAAAGAAGGGACGGTCTATTTAAACGAAGGGACTATGTCACACACGGGAGAAAACGAACAGGCGCTACAAAAGATCATCGACTTCATCAGGTTGCTGAGCATTGTTGTATTGCTTCTTCACTTTTACTATTACTGTCACCGGACGCTGGCATTGTGGGAACTGACTTTTAAGATACTTGATGAGATCACGAAGTCAGTTACCAACACCGGGCTCTTCTTAGCCATTCACACGTCCAAGCTTTTTGCTTTGGGGCTTTTGATGATCTCGCTGATCGGTGCCAGGGGAAGAAAGGACGAGCGGATCAGCATCAGACAAGCGTTGTCGCTTGCAATTATTGGTTTAGTCTTATTTCTACTTAGCCATTGGATATTCTTATTTGGCCTGAATGAGTCTTTAGTTGTCGCACTTTATTTGGGTATAACCTCGATTGGTTACATACTTATTCTAACGGGTGGTACATTGTTATCCCGCCTGCTGAAATTCAATTTTAGTAAAGACATTTTTAACAAGTTGAACGAATCCTTTCCGCAGGAAGAACGGTTGCTGGAAAATGAATACTCGATCAATCTTCCGGCAGCGTACACACTGAAGGGTAAGCGAAGAACAAGCTGGATCAATGTGATCAATCCATTTCGTTCAACTCTGGTCATCGGGACACCTGGAGCCGGTAAGTCCTACTTCGTGGTTCGGCACATTATTACACAACACATCAGGAAGGGCTTCACCATGTTCATCTACGATTTTAAGTACGATGATCTTTCGAGGATTGCCTACAACACGTTGCTGAGAAACAACCGTCAATACAAGGTCAAGCCGAAATTCTTTGTTATCAATTTCGAAGATCTTTCCCGATCTCACAGATGCAACCCGCTTGACCCAGCTACGATGGATGACATCACGGATGCAACCGAGTCTTCCAGGACAATCATGCTTGGCCTGAACCGAGACTGGATAAAGAAACAGGGCGACTTCTTTGTTGAATCCCCCATCAACTTTGTAACCGCCATTATCTGGTTTCTCAGAAAATACGAAAACGGAAAGTTCTGCACACTCCCGCACGTCATTGAACTCATGCAGCTGGATTATCCGCACTTGTTCAAACTTTTACGAAGCGAGCCTGAGATCGAAGTTTTGATTAACCCTTTTGAATCTGCCTACAGGAACGAAGCTATGGAGCAGTTGGAAGGTCAGATAGCAAGTGCCAAGATTGGTATGGCCAGATTATCCTCGCCACAACTCTATTATGTTCTGTCCGGCAATGATTTCACCCTCGACATCAACAATCCTGAAGAGCCCAAGATTGTTTGTGTCGGTAACAACCCGCAGAAGCAACAAATTTATGGAGCCGTACTCTCGCTCTACATTTCAAGAGTGATCAAGTTGGTCAATAAAAAGCGTCAGCAAAAATGCAGTCTGGTGTTTGATGAATTCCCAACCATTTATTTCAATGGCATCGACAGCCTGATTGCAACCGCGAGGGCAAACAAAGTAGCAACATCATTAGCGGTGCAAGATTACAGTCAATTGAAGAAAGACTATGGACGTGATCAGGCCGAAGTCATTATGAATATTGTAGGCAATGTTATCAGTGGTCAGGTAGTTGGAGAAACAGCCAAACTTTTGTCGGAACGCTTCGGGAAGATTGTGCAGGAGCGCGAAAGTATCTCTATTAATATGTCCGATACTTCCGTGAGCCGCTCTACTCAATTGGATTCAGCTATTCCACCATCGAAAATAGCAGCGCTTTCCTCAGGGGAGTTTGTAGGGACTGTTTCGGATGACCCGGAGCAGAAAATCGACCTCAAAGTATTTCATGCGGAAATCCTGAATGACCATGCCGCCATCCGGCAGGAGGAAGAGGGTTATAAACCTATTCCACCCATTCGGTCCATTAGCCATTACGACATCGAACAGAATTATTTCCGGATTAAAAAAGATATACAGGGAATAATTGAAGCAAAATTGAATTAGCGCAGCCATGAAAACCATAGACATAAAAACATTCTGTGATCAGCTTCATGAAAGCTTGAACATGCAATTGGAAACCGTAGGCCTTGAAAGCCCTGATCATATTTCGAAAGCAAGCAAGTGCCTGGTAGTTGTGACCACTGCCATTGATGAGCTAAAGGAATTTGTCTATGGTTACAAGTTCGAAAATACCGGGGAAGAAATCAGATTCTTTAAAGAACTGAAACCCGTCATCGTCAGCCAATACTACTATTATGGAAAAGTATTTTCGATAAAGACCGGAGAGCCGTTCAACGACTTTGATTCACTAACGACTTACTATCATCACGAGTTGAACGAACTCCAGGAGTTCGTAAAAGCAAACACCGAGTTCTACCGCTATTGTCTTTCAGGTTCTACCCGCTTTGATGATAAGTACTTCGTGCGCTCCCCAAAAACATCTGACCCGGATGTTGATTCGAAATTCTCCACAGGCTTTGACACCATCCTGGCCAGAATTCTTGCTTACCAAAAGGTGAAAGAATATCTGAACGGGCTTATCATCAAGGTTTCAGCTGATTCTCCGCACAATCTTTCAGCTTTAAAATGGACGGGAACCAAGTTGGCCCTGATTGAGCTAATCTATGCGCTGCAAAGTGTGGATGCAATCAACAACGGCAAGGCCGACATCAAGCAGATAGCGGATTCATTTGAGAGTCTGTTCAATATCTCCCTCGGGAATTATTACAGGCACTTTCAGGAGATCAGGTTGAGAAAGAACGGTAAGGCGAATTTTATTGATGATCTCAAAGAGAAACTCGTACAGCGATTAGATGATTTCTCCTGACCCGGAACCATGAGAACGATTGGTGACACTAAAATCTATCATTGGGATGAACTGCAAGACTCATTCAAAGGAGCTGATATTTTCCTGGGCAACGGCTTTTCCATTAACATTAATCCGGCACTGAACTATAAGTCTCTGTTCGACAAATTCCTTACTTATCTCAACCCCGCTGATAAGGCCGTCTTTGAAGAATTTAACTGTACAAACTTTGAAGGGATTCAGAACCGCCTCGCAAATGCACTTGACGTGAACAAACTATTCAGTTATGAAACATCCGGAATCGAGAATTCTCTAATGCTTCTGAAGTCTGGCTTACTGAAAGCAATAAGGGATTTGCACCCGGCATTTGCGAAGATTGACCCCAAGACGCTTTTTCAACTATCGGTTGGGCTTGATTGGTTTGAGGATATTTATACAACCAACTACGACATCTTCCTTTATCACATCATCCTGATCACACTCGACCGCAGAAGAAGGGACAGTACGGTGAAGGCATACCAGGATTTTTTCAGAAAGAACGATGCAGACCTGGCCTTCAATGATAAACCGTTGCCGGGATTCAAGAATCTCTATTATTTACATGGCGCACTTTTCTTGCATAAGCGCGAGGGGCGAATAGTAAAAATCAGCCGCGGAAGTAAAACGGACGAGCTTCTGGAACTAATCCGGTTGCAGGTACACCTGGGCAATGTTCCCGTTTTTGTTTCCGAGGGCAAAGCAAAATTGAAAGAGGATACGATCTCTGACAGTTCCTATCTTACTTTTTGCAGGTCAGCATTTAAAGTCAGCCGAAACCGGCTGGTTATTTATGGTTTTTCATTTTCAGACTACGATGAGCACCTGATCTCAGATCTCAATGAAAACAAGAGAAAGATTACGATCGGACTTCATCTTTCAGGTTTGGCAGACGAGCAGCTTCAACGAAAGGTGAAGGGGATTGAAAAGCAACTCTATAAATACAGGTCGGGCGAGATCAGGTACTTTGACTCGAAGACTTTGTTCTAAGGTTCAAAAAGCAGTGCCCAGCCTTGCGACCGGGCACACTCTGCATAGATGGGCTCCTATAATTTCCCCGACAAGGTAGCAAGAGGAAGGTTAAAACCCACCTGAAATCTGTACATCTTATATGAGGTAACATTTAAGAGGGATTGATTTCAACTTGACTTCCGTGAAAGAAGAGGAAGTCTTGTCAATTCTCCAGAAGCGCATCGGTTTGAAGCTAATGGAACTGCGTAAAAAAAAGGGCTATACCAGCCACGAGGATTTTGCCCTCGATCATGACATTCCACGTGTGCAGTACTGGAGGATTGAAAATGGAAAGACCAACCTTACCTTGAAAAGCCTGATCCGACTTCTGAGTATTCACAAACTTACTACGGAGGAATTCTTCAGTAGCCTTCCAAAGGAACCCCGGAAATCCTCCTAAAGCCCCTTTTCAGCTGTGGCCTTGCTTCTGTTGGTCATTTTTATTACCTTTTAGCATTAGATAAACCCCATTATTTAGGGTTTATCACGTATTAGAAAGTAATGGCCAGAAGCACCTACCTATCCGCCAACCTCACACAGCCGCAGATTGATCTCCTGCTGATGCTGGACGATCACGAACTCAATATTTTTTCACTGGAGCAAGTAAAAAAAGTGGCGGGCAAAAAATTCAGCAACGTAAGCGAGCTGGTGGAGAATCTTGTTCACAAAAAAATACTGTCCCGTATTGAGCGCGGCAAATTCTGCAAAGCCAATTTCCGTAATGAAAATGTGATCGGTTGCTTCCTGGTGGAGGATGGAGCGATAGCCTATTGGTCCGCTCTGAACAAACATGGACTTACCGAACAATTTCCCAACACCATATTCATACAGACCACGAAACTCAAACCGGCCAAAACGGTTTTTGGCAGCCGGTACCAGTTCATAAAAATTGCAAAAGCCAAAAGGGTGGGAATTGTAACGGAAGGCTTTGGAAATAGCCGGTATGCCATGACGGATGTTGAGAAAACCATCGTGGATTGTTTTGACCTGCCTGAATATTCCGGTGGTTACGCTGAATTGCTTCGGGCGTTCGATCAGGCTGATCTTAGTCCATCCAAACTGATTGACTATTGCAAAGCCATTGGCAATAAATCAGCAACAAAACGAATGGGCCTGCTGGCCGAGATGCTGAAACCCGAACAATTGAAATCATTTATTACGTTCGCCAAAAAAGAAGTGAATCAAAAATATAACTTGTTCGACCCGGCCGGTCAGGATGAAGGAGAGTTTGTGAACGCCTGGCGGTTAAGACTGAATATCAGCCGGGAGAATATTTTAAACATTGTGAGCAAACAATACTGATGATTCTGCAAAAAGAAATAATAACCATTGCCGAACAGAAGGGAGTTCTGAAGAGCACCATTGACAAAGATTGGGTGCTCGGGCATTTCCTGGGTGCGATCTATTCTGAACCGAAGCTGAGGGAAGCTTTGATTTTTAAGGGAGGCACCTGCTTGAAAAAATGCTGGTTCCCCGACTATCGTTTCTCCGAAGACCTGGACTTTACTTCCAAAGGCTCAGCTTTTGAATTAAAGCAAAGCCATCTTGAATTTATATGCTGGCATGTGAAAGAAAATGCCGGCATCCTTTCACAGGTGGAATCGCTCAATCCGCTGAAGTTCAAGGACCAGCTTACCGGTTATGAAGCGGTGATCAGCTTTTGGGGTTCCGACCACCCGAAGAATGAGGCGCCACCGGCACCGGAGCGTTGGCATACGAAGATCAAGATAGAAGTGACGCTGTATGAAAAATTGATTTTCCCCCAAACCGAGAGAAAACTCATCCACTCTTATTCCGACCAGGTTGCCCTCAATCCCAATGCGGTACCGTGCTACGTAATTGAAGAAATGCTTTCAGAAAAACTGAGGTCACTGATCCAACGCTCCTACACCGCACCGCGGGACTACTACGACATCTGGTACCTCTCAAACAACATCAAAGACCTGCCTACCGGACAGGCAGGTTTGAACTGGCCAAAAATTGTTGAAGCCTTTCATGAAAAGATGAAATTCAAGGGGCACAAATTCACCGGTATTGAGCAGTTTATTAATGAGGAAAATGATAAGAAGCTGAGGAGTGCCTGGAAGAATAGTCTCGGACATCAGACACCGCGAGGGCAATTGCCGGAGTATGATGTAG
>DASTYM010000593.1:0-4778 GCA_035764995.1 Cyclobacteriaceae bacterium
ATCGCGAAGAATGTGAAGTAGAACAATGTTGCAAAAATCATGGCGCCCCAAATCATGCTTACATTGTTGTCATCGAAGCGTGTTCCAAGCCATGATCCGAATAATATTAATGTAAAAGCATAAGAAATGATATTGATGAGATTCCATTTTTTAAAATACGCCAGCGCAAGCATACCCACATCAAGAATGAGGATGTAGACAAAAAGCACAACATAATTGCCCTCTCCGGTACTGACCATGAAAGGCGAAGCGAAGCCACCCAGTAAAGAAAGGACTGCTAATTCTATTTTGTTGTAGGCTAGCGATAGTGCAACAGAGAACCCTGTTATCCCCAGCATAATAATAAAAGCTGCTGCCTGTGAGAAGAGTTTATACTCATGAAAAGCAATGGCAATCGTTAAGTATAGCACTGCAATACCGCCACCAACTAGTACGGAACTGAAAGCAGTAAATTTTTTCCGTAACCAATGTGCAGTACCCAACAGAATTCCACCGCAGAGGATACCAATAAACACACGACCTATTTCATTGATCCAATCCCGATCGATCGCATATTTCACAAAGAAACCAATACCCAACACCAGCACAGCAATACCAATTTTGTTGGCAAGGTTCTCGCCAATAAATTTTTCAAGATCAGGATTGCGTTCAAAGAAACCTGGTTTGGACTCAAAAGGTGGCTTGTTAACAGGTGGAGGAGTAACTAGAAAGGGCTTAGCTTCCGGAATAATTATATCCTTAGTGGGTTCTGCTATTTCTTCCCCCACTGGTTCAATAATCTCCTCTTCAACAACAGGTTTGACTGGTTCAGCTTTTATCTCAGGAGCCTTATGAGCACGCGTAATCTCATCGATAATAGTCTTCATCTTTTCGACAGGCTCTTCCCGGCTTTTTGTTTTCCTGAGTTCTTCTGAAAGTTGATTGATTCGATGTTGAAGAGAACTCAGCTTTTCAGATACGCTGCTTCTGAGGTTAATAAGCACAATGAGAATAATGACTAAAAAAAGGAAAATCACGAATTCCATAAAGCAAGGTTAGGGTATTGTGGTTACAACGAGGGTCTGTCGGGGTTTAGATATATTTACCCTTGTAAATATGTTGAATTTTTTAAGATAAATTCTGTCACAAGTCAGGGAGGATTTTGTCGCAACGTTTATTTTAATTTCTCATTTCCCTTGTGCCTGTCTTTATCGCGTTGTGTTTTCTTCTCTATATTTTTTTTGAATGCTTCCGTAAGATCAACACCTGTTTGATTAGCCAAACAAATCAACACCCACAACACATCGGCCATTTCGTCTCCTAAATCCTTATTCTTATCCGATTCTTTTTCTGACTGCTCGCCATACCTCCGTGCCATAATGCGCGCCAATTCACCGACTTCCTCCGTTAAGATGGCCATATTCGTAAGTTCATTAAAGTAACGAACACCGTGGGCTTTTATCCACTGATCAACTTGCTGCTGTGATTCGGCTATTGTCATAGAATTTTAAAAAGAATTAAACGACTAATGACTAATGACTAATGACTAATGACTAATGACTAATGACTAATTTCCAACTCTTCAAATGAAATATCCATCACTTCAAACTTCTGCCATCCGATAAAATCGAAATGCCACCATTCTGATCCGTTTACTTTAAATCCGTATTTCTCCATCACAGAAATAATCAGGTCACGATTCTTTTTTATGACTGGGTCTTTCACGGGCGTAGACGGCCAGGCCTCTTTTCGGAATGAATCGTATTCAGTGGGCATTGGCAAATCTTTACCTGTTTTCAAATCAAAGATGGTCATGTCGATGGCACAGCCGCGGTTGTGGCGTGAACCACGATACGGAGAAGCGACATAGGTTGTGTCATGATACACCTCATAAAATTTGACGGTTGCGGCATAAGGCCTATACGCATCGAAGACTTTAATTCCGTAACCAAGCTTGTTGAATTCAGCTTGTGCTTTTTTAAGAGATTCTGCAACCGGCTTTCGTGCGTATGCCCGGGCGATGTTGTAGATTTTTTCTCTGGTAAAGTTGTTGGTCGTGGCGTATCGGATGTCAAGTTTAATTCCGGGGACATGTTTTTCTAAATTGACTAGTTCGTTTTGCGGATTAGCAGTTTTGCTGGATTTGTATTTCTCCAATGTTACGGGTGTAAGACCGTATTTGTACTGGGCATGTGTTGCCAGGGTAATAAAAAGAAGGAATGAGCACAGCCATTTCATTTTCATACTTTAACTTTAATGTTTTCTCCCTGACATGAAAATACTGAAAAGAATTTTAATCGGTTTACTAGCCGTCTTGGCTCTTGTTTTAGTTGGCGGATATATCTACCTGCAAACAACTGCCCCAACTTACTCCGGTAACGTGACACTGGACGGTTTGAGTGCTGAAGTGGAAGTTTTTTATGACTCGTATGGTGTTCCTCATATCTACGCCCAAAATGAAGAAGATGCCTATTATGCGTTGGGATATGTTCATGCACAGGACAGGCTATTTCAGATGGAAATGCTTCGGAGAGCTGCAGGCGGCCGGCTTTCAGAAATATTAGGTGAGGATTTACTTCCGGTCGACAAGCTGTTTCGGACACTTGGGATTAACAAATTTGCAAAAGAACAGGCAGAGAAATTTTTTAGTACAGATACTGCTGCATTTCAAAAGGCAGCGCATGCCTATCAAAGAGGAGTCAATCAATACATTAAAACCGGCAAAACGCCTCTTGAGTTTACCATTATTGGAATTCCTAAAGAAGAATTTAAACCAGAAGATATTTACATGGCAATAGGATTTCTGTCGTTTGGGTTTGCAGAGGGCTTGCGAGCTGATCCGGTCCTGGAAAAAATCAGAAGCGAGTATGGAGAAGAATACCTCTCTGATTTCGCTCTACAAATGCCATCAGATGCCATCAGGATAAAAAATCATAAAGGCACTATTAGAAATTCGCAAGGAGACTCAATCATTGCTGCCATTGGTAATGCATTGAATAAGATCCCGCTTCCACTCTGGACAGGAAGTAACGGTTGGGTTGTTTCCGGAGATAGAACAGAAAGCGGGAAACCAATATTAGAAAATGATACCCACATTGGATTCGGCCAGCCTGCCGTGTGGTACGAAGCACATATGGAGTATCCGGGAAAAAGTTTTTATGGCCATCATGTTGCGGGCATTCCTTTCGGGTTGCTGGGAAACAATCGGTACTCAGCCTGGGGGCTTACTATGTTTGAAAACGATGATGCTGATTTCTTTTTAGAGACTGTTAATCCGGAGAATGCCAATCAGGTGAAGTTTAAAGACCAGTGGGAAAATCTTTCATCACGAAAGGAAATTATCAAGGTGAAAGGAGAGCAGGATGTTGAATTTGAGGTGCGGTCCTCTCGTCACGGAGCATTGGTTAATGGAATAGTAGAGAATACACCAACGGATCAGGTCGTTGCACTTTCATGGATGTTTACGATGGGGACGAATGAAGCATTACAGGCGGCCTGGCTGCTTAACCATGGTCACAGTTTTCGCGATGCCGAAAAAGCAGCCGCTACTTTCTCAGCACCGGGGCTTAATGTGATGTATGGCGATGTTGATGGAAACATTGCATGGTGGGCTTGCGCTAAATTACCAATACGTCCGCCTCATGTGCGAACCAAATTGTTTTTAGATGGAGCGAGCGGGAACGATGAGTATTTGGGGTATTATGATTTTACAAAAAACCCGCATTCAATTAATCCGCCCTGGGGATATGTGTACTCTGCAAATAATCAACCGGATTCTGTTGAAGGTGTTTTATATCCCGGGTATTATTATCCGAAGGCACGTGCTGGAAGAATTGTTGAGTATTTAAGTAAGGATAAGAAATGGAAACCGGAAGACATGAAAGAGATCAACCTCGATGTTGTCTCAATTGCTACTCCCGAAGTGGCCAAAGAAATGGCAACAGTACTCACTTCCCTTAACAAGCCTGAATTTGCTTCGATGATTGACCTTCTTCAAAACTGGGATGGCAATCATAAAAGTACCGATACTGCCCCTTCCGTTTATTACAACTTGCTTACGCAGATTTACTATGGCAGCATGAAAGATGAAATAGGGGCAGAAGCGCTCCACTCTATTTTGGCCACGTCTGTCCCGAAAAACTCGGTTAACTCATTTATTAAAAATGATCAATCACCCTGGTGGGATGATGTTCGCACGAAAGACGTAAAAGAAACCCGCTCCATAATTTTTGAAAAGGCTGCGGTGAAAACACTGGCGCTATTAAAAGAGACCTGCGGAGAAAAACCGGAAGATTGGGTTTGGGGTAAAATCCATACGTTAAAACATAAACATCCGCTTGGTGCTATTTCGTTGCTTGATAAATTCTTTAGTGTCGGGCCTTTTTCAGTTGATGGAGGAAACGAGGTGTTAAATAACTTACACTTCCAACTGGATACTACAGGGTATTTCCATGTAGATGGCGGACCAGCCCTTCGCAAAATCACCGACTTATCTTCCATTGAAAATGGCGAAACAGTTTCACCCTCAGGCCAATCAGGAAATGTAATGAGCCAATTTTATGCCGATCAGGCTGAGATGTATGCGACTGGTAAGTTCAGGAAGATGTTGATGAACAGGAAAGAAATCGAGGAA
Organism: Cyclobacteriaceae bacterium; assembly: GCA_035764995.1. GTDB lineage: Bacteria > Bacteroidota > Bacteroidia > Cytophagales > Cyclobacteriaceae > UBA2336. The sequence continues at coordinate 4,613 of DASTYM010000593.1, forward strand.
GTGAGTGAGCACAAGTTAGTATTGAGTCCTGAGTCCTTAGTCCTTAGTCCTGAGTAGGCCTTTACTCAAGACTAAGGACTATTTACTAAGTACTAAGTACTATTTTCTATCCTTCGAGTCAATCACAATCGTCACAGGCCCATCATTCAGTAAACTCACTTTCATA
>DASTYM010000594.1:0-2581 GCA_035764995.1 Cyclobacteriaceae bacterium
GGTTAATATTTTTTATACATCCTTAAGAGAATTTTTGGCTAAAAACGCATTGCCTGTTTTCGGAACCTTCCTGAATGGAGAAAACGCCCACACGATAAATTTCGGAACGGGAGGAATTATTGTGGTGGGCAATGAAGCTAATGGCATTTCAAAAGAAGTTGAACAATTCGTAACAAGAAGAATAACGATCCCTCGATTTGGCCAGGCTGAATCTCTTAACGCTGCAATTGCTACAGCAGTGATCTGTGATAATATCAGACGTAAGTAGTTAGTATTTAGTCCTTAGTCCTACTTTGTCATATTCTATGCTTGTCTTCTTTTTCGCAGGGTTAACGTTTCGTCTCTACGGGACTTTCGATTAATTTTTGATCTCTAGCTACCGATATTAAATCCCTAGCGGGATTTACTGCCAACCGCTGGATTATTAATCCCGGCAGGGATTTAACATTGGTAGATTACGGCCAAAAAATAAACTCAAGTCCCATAGGGACGCGATTGGAGCAGCACTTGACAAGGTAGGATTAAACGTAATAGGTAGCGAACTTTTCAATTGATGTATTCGAGATGTATCCTACCTGAATCACAAATCAGGTATTAGTATTAGATTCTAAATATTTAATACTAAGTACTAAGTACTAAATACTAAATACTAAATACTAAATACTAAATACTAAGCACTAAAAGAACCCTTTACTTTTCTCAGTGGCTTCGGCTGAAATTTTTTCAGCTTCGTGTTTCCCCAGATAACGATCAATAATGCTGTGACCCAGGTAAATGATGGGAGTGAGGGCAATGGCAATGAGAAACTTATAGATATAGTTGGTAATTCCAATGGCAACAATCTGTGAATTGGTAAACACTCCGGAGAAAGCAATGAACAATACCACGAAACTGTCAATGAATTGAGAGATGAGCGTTGATCCGGTCGACCGAAGCCAGAGGTATTTGTTGCCCGTAATTTTTTTGATTTTCTGAAATGCAAATACATCAATGAGTTGCCCAAGAATAAAAGCAGTTAATGACCCGATGATAATACGCTGCCCTTGCCCAAAGATTTTGTTGAAGGCAACATCCATGTTCACCACATTCCCTTCGGCATCTTTGGTGTAATGCCAGAATTCAGCAGGAGAGAGGCTCATCGTAAGAAATACAACAACAAATACATAAGCAATAAGTCCTGCAGTTAAGTAGCTGATTCTTTTTACCCCGGGCTTTCCAAAATATTCATTAATCAAATCTGTGGTGATAAAAACCATAGGCCAGATCATCACACCCGCTGTGAGATTGAAATCCATGGTGAACCCCAGGATGTTGAGGTTCGCAGGGTTTAATCCCAGAGATTTTTCCAATGAAAAAATCTTCACACCAATCATCTCTGCCAGAAGCGCATTGGTGATGAATATTCCACAGAGAATAATAAAGAGTCGGTTCTTTTTTAAATCAATAGCTGATTCCATTATTCCTGAATTACAAAGGTTTCTCCTTCTTGTGCAAGATACGTATTAGGAAATATAGCGGTGGCCTCCTGGTGTAGTGTTGAAAGATCTTTATAGCGAGCTGAGAAATGACCAATCAGAAGTTTTTTAACCTGTGCTCGCTGCGCGATGAGAGCTGCTTGTCTGGCAGTGCTGTGCAGGGTTTCAATAGCCTTTGATTCATCTTCACTTATAAATGTAGCCTCGTGGTAAAGCACATCAATGTTTTGTAGTCTTGAAATAAGGCTTTCATCGTATTGTGTATCCGAACAGTATGCGTAACTCCTCGAAGCGCGGGCAGGGAGTGTTAAATCCCGGTTTCGGTAAAGCACCTTACCTGTTTCCTGATCGATTACATCACCACCTTCTTTTAAATCCAGTATTTGCCGAATGAGCAATCCCGGTGGCAGGCTTTCTTTATCGATCCTTCTTTGTTTTGGTTTCTCGCGTATCAAAAACCCGGAGCAGTCTAATTTGTGAGAGAGCGGAATGGTTTCAACACTAAGATGCTTGTCTTCAAAGATGATTTCCTGTTCGCCCGGTGTTAAGGTATGGAATACAATTTTGAAATTGAGTGCCGATTTCGAATATCGCAACTGGGTTATGATAATTTCATCCAATCCCCTGTGACTATAAAGATGGAGATCCGCTGCTCTGCGATTCAGATGAAGCGTGAATAATAGTCCCATCAATCCCAGGTAATGATCACCATGCAGGTGCGAAATAAAAATATGATCGAGGCGATGCAAGCCAAGGTCAAACCGCGTCATCTGCATTTGCGCACCTTCGCCACAATCGATTAAAAAATAATGATTTTTAATTTCAATGAATTGTGAAGATGGGAATCTTCCATAGGCAGGAACCGCCCCGCTGGATCCAAGTATGGTAATTTTAAAAGGCACTGTCTACAATAAAAAAACCAAAACCGTTTGATTTTGGTTTGTATGACTCTTCACGAGATGCATCACGATGCGTCTCTTACTGGCTATCCCGATCTTTCAGGTCTTTTTCAATTTCATGCATAAACACAGCGTCAACAGCTTCTTCCGGACTGTTGGCAATGTTGAGCACGCTATCAAGTTGTGATATTTTAATCAGCTTCATCG
>DASTYM010000595.1:0-5465 GCA_035764995.1 Cyclobacteriaceae bacterium
AGTCCAACATTAAAGCGAAACACATCCCATTCAGCACGTAGCACATCTACCCTGCTGATGCGAACGCCATTCGCTGTTACTCCTCCAAGATCTCCACCCCAACTCATCTGAATAATTCCGCCATTGTTTAATTGCCAGACAACAACATCTTCCCAGGTAATGGAATCTCTGAAAACTTTGATGGCATCATCGTTTGCCCAAATGAAACATTTAGAAACATTGGACCCTGCATAAGCAGAAATCCCGTCCATGTTATAAACCCAACCGCCAATCACTTTGGTGTAACTTACTTCATTATGTGTTCCGATTAACCGAACCCCAAACCATTTCGGGTCGGCAACAACAAGGCCCTCCAGTGTAATTCTGTCGCTGTTGTTGATAGCCTCAACGCTGTGTTGCACTCTATAATTAAGGTTGTAGGCAGACAGAACTCCACGCCCGTAAATCCTGACATCCGGATTACCATCCATTTTGAGTGCACCATAAACCCAGGAGCCGTCTTCGAAATAAATATTCTTGATATTGGATGGAACATTGAATATTCCAATATCATGCACACCTCTTCGAAAATAAATTCCCGAATAACTGCCAAGTGAAGTAAGATCAGATGCATCGCCTTCGTACAGAACTTTAAAAGCCGGGTCTGTTTTGCCCGGTATATCTGTTTCGACAGGATCTGCAAAGATGATCAACCCGTTCTTATATCCGTTAGCACCAATTTCCACAGAGTACTGCCCGGGTTGTGTGATGGTAAAAGTAACTACGTTTCCACTTGTCGAGGATGTGATTCCAAATCGTGACGGAAGTATTCTCACCGTTTGTCCCGCAACCGGAACTTTGGTCGTGTTCAGGACTTCTACTTTAATAGTGATGGATCCCGTGAAAGAGAATTTTGTGTAGCTGATGGTCCGATCTGCAAACAAGTCAAGCGGATGTTCATCTTTTGACTGCATACCCTGATAGCCGAGTGAATAGGTCGGGCAAGTACTGCGGAAGGTGCTGAGAGGCCAGGTCATTCCATTCTGTGACAACACTACCGAGTAGATTCCAGATTGTTGAACATCTTCATAATCAACCGGGCCAATTTGTACATTGTCGATGTGAATGGTTCCGGTATTATAACCGCGGAATTTTACTTTGTAGTTATTCGATGTTTGTGATGAAAGTGTGACCGTGAACTGATACTTTACCCAACCCGTTGTGAGGTAAGCATCACCCATATTCATAAATTGATTTCCATCAGATTCCTGAACCCATGGCTGAAGCCTCATATTCGCTACGGAACCTTTTGCCCAAAAACTCACCGTAATCTTGTCTCCCGATGTCATGGCAAAAAGTTGCTCACATCGGAGGATATAATAAGGGTCGCCTCCCATCGAAGTTGTTACAGCACGTAATGCTGTTGTACTTCCAATTCCCTGACCCGATTGAAAAGTTACGGCCAGGTTTGTGGCTCCGGGCACACCGGTCCAGTTACCGCTTTCCATGTCACCCTGCGTAATCAAACTGTACGTTTGGGCATTTGATACGATCGACAAGAGAAGGCAGGAAATTGTTATCGCACCAGCAACGACAACTCCAGTTTTCCTTCCCAATAAGAACAACAATTTATGAATCATAGTATCATTTAATTACCGATCGACTTGCCTCACCTATTCCATTCTGTTTTGTTGAATTTGTTAAAAGAAATGTTTGAACCTCATCCTCTTTGGGGATAGAAGGTTGCGCACCAATGCGCGTTACGCAAATTGCTGCCGCTGCAGTTGCGAATCTCACAGCGTCTACGATACTCTCCCCATTACTGAGCCTCGCTACCAGTGCTCCGCAAAAAGTGTCACCGGCTGCAGTTGTGTCAACCGGGTTAACATCGAACGCGGGTATGTGATGACGGAATGCTTTCGTCTTAATTATGCAACCCTTCTTTCCAAGGGTAAGGATTACCGTTTTTGTTCCTTTAGAAAGAAGCGTGTCAATCAACGCATCTTCACCGTCATTCGCAATTTGCTTACCACAAATCGCTTCGATCTCAGTTTCATTCACCACCAGTATTTCAATCTTGCGGATCAGGTCATCATCAATGGCACGCGCAGGAGCCACATTTAATAAAACCGGAACATTGTTGGCCTTTGCTAACTCACAAGTTTTTACTACCGTTTCCATAGGTATTTCCATTTGTAGCATCACCATGGATGAACCCGCAATTTCACTTTCAAGTTTTGAAATATACTTGGGAGAAAGTTTGTCGTTTGCTCCAGGAGTAATCACAATAATATTTTCACCTTCGTCATTGACCAGGATTACAGCGGTTCCTGTTGGGTCGTGATCTACCCGCAATGCTTTGGAAATATCAAGGCCTTCTGAAGTGTAATAATCAAGTGCGTTTGCACCATTCGGGTCGGCACCTAAGCATGTTACAAATCGCACTTCACCTCCCAATCGATGCGCTGCCAATGCCTGGTTTGCTCCCTTACCACCCATCGCTTGCATAAAAAGTTTTCCCGTAATTGTTTCGCCTGCCACAGGGAAACGCTCCACTTTTGTAATGAGGTCAATGTTTGTGCTTCCTATAACCAATATCTTACTCATGCTGCTCTCAGTTTAAGTAGGAAATCATTTCATTAATTAATTTTTGATTGAAGCCATGTCAGTCTCCAATTGCCTTTCATCACTCCTCCAGCCTGATAGTATGGAACAAATAACAACGGCTGAATTCCGGGTGCCTTAAATTGAAACGCAGGAATTTTAGGTTGTCCTTCTAATTGAACCGGGCTAAAAAGATTAGTAGCCTTTTGTACATCGACCTCCAGAACACGTTCACGATCTCTGCCATCAATCAATCCGCTAGCAGAAAAAACCAATGGCCCGCGTGTCAGTGCAAACCAATTTGTATGATAAATCTCGTGCGCATTTTGTGGTCCATCCAGGCTCTCCTTTCTCTGTTCAATTCGAAGATCGATTGGAAAATTGATTGCAACTTTATCATCGGCCCTCCAGCTTCTATTCAAGACAAAGTACTCTCCCTTCTTAACTGACGATGCATCTGCAGGCTTTCCATTTACTGAAATAGATGTTGAATTCGCCCAATCCGGGATCCGGATATAAAGCGAAAATGTTTCATCTTTCTTCGATGGTGTTACAACAAGATCAACCTTTCCGTCAAATGGATAGTAAGTTTGCTGCTTTATGCGGATGGTTTTACTACCCGAAGGAATAATTGCTTCGCTTTCCGTAAAGAGATTAATGGCAATGCCGCCTTCTCTTTTTGAATAAATAATCGATGGCAATTCCTCTAAAGCAAGCGCACCGCTTGAAGGGCAGCAATCGTTGAAGTTTGCAACTGACCAGCTTCCATTATTAAAAGAGTGATACGACCAGTCTACGCCATTTGAAAAGCGTGCGCCAAGCAATGAATTATATGCTGACTTCTCAATTGCCTGAGCATACCTCACATTACCCGTCATTCTCAACATTTCCTTATTCAACTGAATCCACGACATCGTGCTACAGGTTTCCACCATCCCATACGGACTCCAGTAGTTCTTCCTATTGAAGCACTCCATGTGCTTACCAACGCCTCCCCATGGGCCACCAGTAATGTTGAGGTGGAACTCTGAAATGTTTTGCCAGATATTTTCTGCCGCCTTTAAATAATCCGGGTTGCCAGTTACTTCATAGAGTTTCACAATCCCAAGCACATTCCAGATGACCTGGTAAATTTTCCCGTCACCAACAAACTCCATGTCCAGGTTATTCTTTCCGGCAGTTATAATCCTATGATCTTCTTTTGCTTCCGCTTCCTTGATTACTAATTCCGCCAGCTTCAGATACCTTTCATCTTTTGTAACTTTGTACAACTCCACTACCGGTTCAAGCATAATGGTTGCAGAAGTTCCTCTTCGCGTTCCATAGTCCGTGATATTGTGTTCTCCTGTTCCATACATATGAATGAAAAGTTCTCCGATTTGCTTAGCCGCATTCAAATAGGCTGGGTTAGGATAAAAACGGTTAACCTGCAACATTCCCAAAGTCATGTAGCTCAGGTTCCAAACGTCCCATGACCTTTTATGGGAAATTGCATCGTTCGTTATCCGCACTTCCGTTCCATAGTTACCCAGGTATCCGTCTGCGCTCTGTTGCTTCACCAGATAATCTGCAGTTTGTAGGACGAGCGCTTCAAGTTCTTTATCCTTGCTGTGCTTGGCTGCATGCGAGGCAGTGTATAACCACTTACCTCCATGTTCACCATACCAGTCCATTTTATTATGACCATCCCTGACATCTTTGCCAAACATGGTGATCAACTCGCCATTATTCCACTTTGGAAGTGCGGCCAGTCTGCCTTTGCGGTCAGATGTAATAGCGTCACCAAGCAGGCCATTCACTACAATTTCAGATGGCTCGAGATAAGTATCCCTGGCTTGTACTTTTAATTGTGCTGTACCTTCAACAAAATTTCCAACGATAACAACAAGGGCTAAAGCAGTGTACTTCAACTTCATAATTTCAACATCAAACTTTTTTAATTCCATCCATCGTTTTGTCCCAAGCCAGCGTTTTGATCGACTTCCGCCTGAGGTACTGGCCACAAATAATTACGGTTATCCCATGTATTATTCCAGGCCGGTACTTCAACTGTTACTAAATTTCCTCCAGTGTTTGTATAGGTCATGCCATATACTTTTCCTGGCATTACATTTTCTGCAATTCTCCATCTGCGGATATCCAGGTAGCGTAACCCTTCAAATGCAAACTCAACCAGTCGCTCATGGCGCACAATGTTTCTGAGCTCATCTTGTGTTTTGCCTGCACCTATTGCCGGCATATTCACATCAGCTCGCTGCCTTACTGAATTAATAGCATCTAACACAGTTGCGTCTATCTGATTCAACTCAATTTTAGCTTCGGCATAAATAAGTTGCACTTCAGCATAACGCATCAGGATGAAATTGATACCGGTATTGTTTGGAGTCGTTAAGTCTGCAGCGTGAACATACTTCTCAACATTGAACCCGGTTGGAGAAACTGTAAACGTTGCGCCTACTGCATCACTGCCGCCACCTGGTTTCGGATTAAACACTGCTCCGTTCGGAAGAATATCGCCATCCACAAAAATTGAATAAGCCAATCGAGGATCACGGTTTACATACGGAGTTGCAGGATTAAATCCGCTTCCGGGGTCCGTAATGGGCAAACCATTCGTCATCTCATAAGCATCAACCAGATTTTTCGTAGGAACAAACAAGCTGCGGCCGCTTACGCTACGCTGGGCAAACACACCATAGATGTCATTGCCAAACGTGCCCTTCACAAACTGTATGTCAAAAATGATTTCCGCACTGTTCTCTGTCGCATAGGCAAAAAGATTCTTGTATACAGGTATGATGCTGTACACGCCCAATCCTTTCACTGCAGCAGCTGCATCGGCAGCTTCCTGGTAGCGTGCTGCATATAACATGTAGCGTGCT
>DASTYM010000596.1:0-10227 GCA_035764995.1 Cyclobacteriaceae bacterium
CCTCCGGTTTTTAATCGTGCAATTAAAGTCTCCTCAGTATAAATCTGCCCGGAACAGAACAGGGGTACTGCGACACAAAATAAAATCAAAAATTTCACACTGGTTAAACGCACGATCATGTATTGTATTTCAACAAAGCTATTAAACACCAATAAAAAAACCCGATTCATCAATTTTTATGGGATATGTTTTTAAATCGGCAGACCTGGAAGAGATTTCCCGGCCGGATTGAAGATCAAAACAATGGTTGTGCAGGGGACAAATTACCTCACCCAAGTAATTGATATACCCTTTACTCAAGGACTCTCCACTGTGTGAACACGAATCCTGGACGGCAAAAAACTTATCAGCATGACGGACCAGGCAAATCCGCTTTTTATCGATAATCACCAATTGCGGCTTATCGACCTGCAATCGCTGCTCGGCTTCCGTGCTGTTTAGGAATATTTTAACCCACTCAACCATTTTCTATTTTAAAATGTAGATTTATCATGATAGAATTGAATAATTGAAATTACTAAACCGATGAGAAAAATATACTTCTTTCTGGTAATGCTTGTCTCTGTTTCAGGAGTGGCCCAGGTGAACCTGAAGCTTCAGACAACCATCGATAAAATGGCCAAAGACATGGAGCCCAAACTGGTTGAATGGCGGAGACATTTTCATCAGAACCCTGAATTATCAAACCGAGAGGTAAAAACAGCTGCCAAGGTTGCTGAGCATTTAAAATCACTGGGAATTGAAGTACAAACTGGTGTTGCAAAAACAGGAGTGGTTGGAATTTTAAAAGGAGGAAAGCCAGGACCCGTTATTGCTTTACGTGCTGATATGGATGCCCTTCCGGTTACCGAGCGCAACAGTTTACCGTTTGCATCAAAAGAAAGAACCACCTTTAACGGAGTAGAAACCGGTGTGATGCATGCGTGTGGGCATGATACACACATTAGTATTTTGATGGCGACTGCAGAAATTCTCGCCAAAAACAAAAGTGAATTAAAAGGAACAGTGAAATTTATTTTTCAACCCGCAGAGGAAGGCCCGCCAGCAGGTGAAGAGGGCGGAGCAAATGTAATGGTAAAAGAAGGCGTTCTTGAAAACCCGAAGGTTGATGTGATTTTTGGAATGCACATTGAAGCCGGATATCCGTTAGGAAAAGTTTTCTACAGACCAGGCGGTATGATGGCAGCTTCCGACTGGTTCACGATCAAAGTGAAAGGAAAACAATCGCACGGAGCTGATCCATGGCTTGGCGTTGACCCTATTGTTGTATCAGCACAAATTATTAACGGACTGCAGACAATTGTAAGCCGGCAAAGTGAATTGACAAAAGATGCTGTGGTGGTTACCGTTGGAAGAATTCAGGCAGGTGTTCGTGAAAACATCATTCCCGAAGAAGCTATGATGGCGGGAACAATTCGTACACTGAATGCTGACATGCAAAAGAAGGTGCACGAAAAACTAAAACTCACGGCAACAAAAATTGCAGAGAGTGCGGGTGCCACTGCAGAAGTTACCATCGTGAGCAAAACACCAATTACTTTTAACGATGTGGCCTTAACTGAAAAGATGGTTGGAAGTTTTCAAAAAGCTGTTGGAAAGGAGAATGTTCTGCGCATGAATGCAGTAACAGGTGCCGAAGATTTTGCGTGCTATCAGGAAAAAATTCCCGGACTATTCTTTTATGTTGGGGCGATGATGCCCGACAAAACGCCCGCAACTGCCCCATCACATCATACTCCAGATTTTATGATTGATGAAGGTGGAATGCTTCCCGGATTAAAATCAATGCTTCAGCTAACGCTTGATTATATGTTTATGCCCCAGACTAATCCTCGGCCATAACACGGGCCTCGGTAAGGCAGGTTATTCTAACAAGGGGCCCTGTCATGCAGACACTCGCTGTGTTTTCTACCAACTCGTAGTCGATGAGTACTTTCTTGTAATCAACAAACTCAAAATTATAGAGAGGGTCTTCTGTCATTTCTTTTGAAATAGGTGGGGTTCCGCAGCGAAAAATGCGAATCGGTTCTAAACGCGTTCCATCCTGAAGTTCAAATACCCAACCGCAGCCATCGAGACCGGTAAGATCACGAACAGTTGCAGGAGTTGAACAGTTTTGCGGTTGATAATCCTCGTTACAGCCAGCAAAGACCAATGCCATTAAAATCAAAATGCCCGCGTTTTTCATAACAGAATTTTTACCTTAGACACCATATTAGATCTTCGGGTTGGAAACAAAAGTTAAAATATTAACGCTGTATTTCCTGACGCTTGCCACCGTTTCGTATTCACAATCCAGCGAGTGGAAAGGTAAAAGCTGTGCGGTTGTGCTAACATATGACGATGCACTGAATGTTCACCTCGACAACGTGATTCCAGCGTTGGATTCGCTTGGGTTAAAAGGGACCTTTTATTTAAGCGCGTACTTCCCGGGAAGTAAAAACAGGATTGCCGATTGGCGCAAGGCTGCACTTCACGGACATGAATTGGGAAACCACACCTTGTTTCATCCCTGCCTGGGCAAACCAACCGGCAGAAGTTGGGTTTCAGCAGAACAGACTTTGGAGAACTATTCAATGACCCGACTGTTGAATGAGATCAGGATGACCAACGTATTTTTGGAGGCCATCGATGGCAAAACCAAACGCACATTTGCTTATCCATGTGGAGACATGACCATCGGAGATTCATCCTATGTGGATAAAATCAAAAAAGATTTTGTTGCTGCGCGAGGCGTAAAAAGTGAAATGCTCACAACCAGAACTATTGACTATTATAATGTAGGGGCCTTTAGTGTTAATGGCCAAACAGGACAACAACTAATTGAGATTGTAAAGGAAGCAATGAAGAAGAATGCATTAGTGGTATTCTTGTTTCATGGTGTTGGAGGAGAACACGGACTTAATGTTGAGCTGAAAGCACATCGTCAGCTTGTGCATTTTTTGAAAGAGCACGAAAAGGAAATCTGGACAACCACATTCCTGGACGCAACGGAGCACATGAATAAGAAATAGATTACTTGTCGTTATACATATCACGCATCCGACTTTGCGAATACGTAACAATACGGATGATCAATCCCGGGAAAAATCTAACGAACAGTGCATTGATCTTTCCCACAAGCGTTAGAATAACCTTGAATTTTCTTTTTCGAATGGTTGACAGAACAGCCTTGGCAACCTGCTCTTGCGTTTGTTGAAGATAAGCCGGGCGAGATGCAACCGGAACTAATTCTCCCGTAGCGTTTAACACTCTTTTTTCAGCATCGTTTTGTGTGAAACCAACATGTACGATACCAATATGAACGCCTGAGTTGGCCATTTCAATTTTTAGTGATTGTGCCAATGCCGTAAGAGCCATTTTTCCTGCACTATATGCTGAAGCCGTTGGTAATCCGATCATACCGGCAGCACTTGAAATAAAAACTAAACTGCCTTTGCTCTTCTTAAGATGCGGTAAAGCAGAAAGGGCAGGGAACGCTGAGCCGTTAATATTGCTATGGATAACCTGTGCAAATATTTCGTGCTCAAGGTTTTCAAATCGCTCGCGCATACTAACACCTGCGTTTGTAACAAGAATGTCGATCTGGCCAAAAGTGTCGAGTGCCTTTTTAATCAATGCCTCGCAATCGGCAATTTTTGTCACATCACCCTGAACAGCAGTAACCGGATATCCTTTCGCTAAAAATTCCTGAAACGTTTTTTCCAAGCGTTCCGGGTTTCTTCCGTTCAATACAACGTTCGCACCTTGCTTACAAAGCTCGAGCGCAATCGCTTTCCCTATTCCCATTCCGGAACCTGTTACGATCGCTGTTTTATTTTTAAAGTATGACACGTATATAAGTTTCTTTGCGTATTCTCTGCGTTCTTTGCGAACTCTGCGGTTTTAATCTTTTACCGCAAAGAACGCTGAGGTTCACAGAGGGTACCTACTATTTTAGATAATTATTTTCCTGAAGCCATTCAAAGCATTCTTTAATTCCTGTTTCAATAGGTGTTTGCGGAAGCTCCAACTCACGCACAGCTTTTGCAGGCGAGAAATAATGCTCATCACACGCAATCCGCGAAAGAGGATAACTAATGGCCGGTGCTTTTCTGGTTATGTTTCCTATCAACGAACCGATTCTTCCATATAGTTTTGCAAACACAGGAGGAATAGCAATTGAAGGCGCCTTAACACCAATCGTTGCCGCAATTTTTTGAAATGCCTCCTGGTAAGAAAGATTCTGATTTCCGAGAATATAACATTCACCAATACGACCTTTTGTTAATGCATTTGCTATAGCAACTGCAGCATCCTTTGCGCAGAGGTAATTTCTTCCACCGCTTGTATAGCCCGGAACTTTGCCTTTATACAGCGCAACAATCATCGCACCCGAACTTGGATTCGAATCGTACGGGCCAAACATAAACGTTGGGTTTACGATCACTGCAGGTAAAGAATTTTCCTTTACTTCATTTAAGATTACTTGTTGCGCCTTGTATTTTGAATCCATGTAATCCAACCCATACGTTTCAGATTTGTAAGGATTGCCCTCTACACCTGGATTTTCTTTTGTACCGAATCCAAATGAATTGGCAGTTCCTACATAAATCATCCGCTGAACATTATTCAACCGTACCGCCTGAATAATATTTTTTGTACCCTCAATGTTTACCCTGTTAACAATAGCTGATCGCGTGGGCCACACGCTGGTGCTGGCAGCGCAGTGAATAACAGCCTCGTAGCCGGAAGCTGCTTTTATTACATCCTCAGGATTGAGCAGGTCTCCAGGAAATTTTTCCAGGTTTAACCCTTCCAATGTTTTTTGTTGCCGACCCGGCTGAACAAAAGCACGAATATTATGACCTCGTGTTAATAACTCGCGTACTAAATTACTCCCCAATAGACCGTCCGCACCAGTAACTAATATTTTCATAAGTCAGCAAAGATAAAACTAGAATCTGGATGCTGGATACTAGATTCTGGATACTAGATTCTAATTTCTTGTCTAGCCACCAGCATCAAGCATCCAGTATCTAGCATCTGGTTTATGCCACGTAAACAACTAGCCCTTTCAGATACTCTCCTTCCGGATGGAACATTGAAACCGGGTGATCGGGTGGCTGCGTTAATTGGTGAAGCACCTTTACTTCTCTTCCGGCAAGAATGGCAGCGGATGAAACAGTATCATAAAACAATTGGCGATCGACAACCTGTGAGCACGAAAACGTAAAAATGATTCCGCCACTTTTGATGGCCTTCATGGCTTCACTATTCAATCGCTGATAACCTTTTATGGCCTGATGACGGGCATCACGATGTTTGGCAAAAGCAGGAGGATCCAGGATGATCAGATCGTAGATATCTTTTTTGTCTTTCAGAAACTCAAACGTGTCAATAGCGTGACAGCTGTGAGTGTTGGAATCAAATCCGTTGAGCTCCAAATTTTTTCGGGTGAGCTCAATGGCTTTTTCAGATGCATCTACGGAATGAACAAACTCTGCACCTGCCTTCAGTGAATAGACGGAAAACCCACCCGTGTAACAAAATGTATTCAATACTTTTTTGCCAGCAGAAAATTCACCCAACAACTTTCGATTCTCGCGCTGATCGAGAAAGAATCCGGTCTTTTGACCCTCTTCCCAGTCAACATAAAATTTTTTTCCGTGCTCCAGAACAACGTGAGGCACACCACTCATTCCTAACAGATATCCATCCTGTTGATCATTGCGCGCTTTTCCAGGCAAGGTGGTTTTACTTTTATAATAGACAGCGTTTAATTTTTCCTGAAGCACTTGTTTCAGTGCTTCTGCAATTTGCGAACGGTCATTGTGCATCCCGAAGGAATGCGCTTGCATAACGGCAACACCGTCATAATAGTCGATGATCAAGCCAGGGAGCCCATCACCCTCTCCGTGGATTAATCGAAACGCGTTGGTTTCATAAGAGATCAGTCCGGCTTTTTCACGCAACGTTAATGCGTCAGCTATTTTTTCCAGGTAGATGTTTGCAGAGGGAGCGTTGGAACCAAAATGAAGAATTCGAATAGCGATGGAGCCATTCTGATAGTGACCATAACCTAAAATTTTGCCTGATGCATTTGCAACACTTACCCAATCACCATCAGAAATCGAGTCTTCCTTTTTTGCAATGCCACCCGAAAATACCCATGGGTGAAACCGTTGAAGTGAAATGTCTCTGCCTTTCTTTAAAACAACTTGTCCGCGAATCATGCCGACAAGTAAGAGAAAAGGAAAGCACTTTTCAACTTTAAAAAAGTAAACTACAGGTTAGGTAAACAATGAAGAAAATCACCCAAACCAAAAACAGCACCTTCAAGCGCCTGAGGTTGCGATTCATTGAATCGATTTGATTCAAAAAACTTCTGTGCGAGTCAGTAGGGTTTAGAGCCATACTAATTAAAACGTGCAAAAACGCGTGCTGGTTTACATTGGGATGTCGGTTTGGCAAGATTAGTTGAGTAGTATTGCGTGATCGAGTGTAAATGCCGTAAAGCGGGGGACGACCTTAATTTACACTAAAGGTTAAGCCCGTATTCCGACTGCCAAAAAGTGCCTTGCCGGGGCTGAACCTTCATGGAAGGAAATGCGTATTATTCTTACCGTTTTTGAGATTGCAGGCGTTGATAAGTAAAGAGACATATTCTAACCTTCAAAAACTGACAAAATTTCATTTTCAGGCTGATTTGCCTGTTTTTTGCTTGATTTTAATGATTAAAAAAGAAGATTGTTTATGAAACGATTTGGAACATTATTTCTGGCCGCCATCTTAGGCAGCCTTTGTACACTGGGTGTTGTTGAGGTTGTTAAAAAGGATACAGTAACACTGGGCTACACGAACCAGGCCCCGGTGTCACAAGTTGCGTACACAACAGATAAAGAAGGACACACCATCCCGTTAGATTTTACTGCAATCGCGGCACAGGTTACGCCTGCAGTGGTTCACATTAAATCAACACAAAATGGCCGCGCAGAGGAAGCCCAGCGTAACGATCCTTTCCGCGATTTCTTTGGGCCCCGCTATCAGCCAGGACCAAGTCAAAGTTCGGGTTCAGGAGTAATCATTGCCGAGAACGGTTACATCGTAACCAACAATCACGTTGTTCAGGATGCCGAAGTTGTAGAGGTCACATTAAGCAACAATCGTGAATATAAAGCTGAGGTAATCGGAACAGATCCAGACACCGACATTGCGTTAATCAAGATTAACTTAACCGGATTGAAATATTTGCCATTCGTTGATTCAGACCAATCGCGCGTAGGAGAGTGGGTATTAGCGGTTGGAAATCCTTTTAACCTGAACTCCACTGTAACAGCAGGGATCATCAGTGCGAAAGGAAGAAATATTAACATTATTAACACCAGCAGCGAAGAGGGCAGAACGGCAATTGAGTCGTTCATTCAAACAGATGCAGCGATCAACCCAGGTAACAGTGGAGGCGCGTTGGTAAATATGACTGGAGGTTTGTTGGGGATCAACACAGCGATCGCCAGCCCGACAGGCTCTTACTCAGGATATGGATTTGCAGTTCCATCCAACATTGTAAACAAAGTAGTTGAAGATCTGATCAAGTACGGAGTTGTTCAGCGAGGCTGGTTAGGCGTTTCAGTAGGTAGCGTGACAAGCAGTCTGGCAAGAGAACAATCACTGGAAGTAGACGAAGGTGCTTTTGTTTCGGGCTTTGCAGAGAATGGAAAGAGCTCGGCTAAGGAAGCTGGCATTAAGGAAGGAGACGTAATTGTGAAAATCGATGAAACTCCAATTACATCAAGCGCTGAGTTAATCGAGCATGTAGGCCGTCATCGTCCTGGTGATAAACTGATGATTACGGTAAACAGAAAAGGAAAAGAATTTACCTACCCCGTAGTGTTAAAGACGCGCGATGGAGGCACGAATACAATTAAGCCGGAAGAGCGAAGTGGCCATGCAGCCCTGGGTGTTGAACTTGAGGATATTGACGCAAAAGAACTCAAAAGACTGGACCTTGTAAATGGCATAAAAGTAAAGGATGTCGGCAACGGAAGGCTGGCTCGCTATACCGAAATGCGTGAAGGATTCATTATCACGAAGGTGAATGACCAAGCCATCAAATCAGTAAAAGAGTTCGATGCTATATTAAAGACGAAGAAAGCCGGAGATTTGATTATATTAACAGGCACATATGAAGACTTCCCCAGAGAATTCGACTATGCTTTTAGAATGTAAACCAAATAAGTTAAGTATGAGAAGATTGTTTAAAAGAGGCGAACGGGTAAGAAGTAAAATTGATGGAAAAGTAGTAGAGGTATTAAAGTACATCAAACAAAATGTAGTGGAGGTGATGACCTTCGACATCGAATCAAAAGAAGTTCGCAAAAAACAGGTGAAGGAAAATAACTTGTCAAAAGCAGCATAAATTTTAGAAGTTATCCGTGAATTGTTAACCGTTAATTGGTATTAAGCCCACCAAACAATTAACGGTTAACGGATAACCATTAACGAATCCAATCCTGCCACATTCTGCTTAACTTTACGGTTAGGAGTTAAAGAAGACTGTTATCAAAAAGTTTGACATACCAGCATATTACCGATCTTCTATTACCGGTAAAATCAAAGAAGCGCGAAGATTAAAAGATTTACGCAAGCAGGATTTTTCTCCAGCGATTCTTGACTTTGGTCCTGTTAGATTTTTCATCGCGCGTCATTTTGGATTTTGTTACGGTGTGGAGAACGCCATTGAAATCAGCTACAAAGCGTTGGATGAAAATCCTGATAAGCGTGTGTACTTACTGAGTCAAATGATCCACAATCAGGAAGTTAACAGTGATCTGCAAAACAGGGGCATCAAATTTATTTTAGATACTGACGGTACCCAGTTTATTCCCTGGGATCAAATCACCAAAGATGACATTGTAATTATTCCGGCTTTTGGAACAACTCTTGAAATGGAGCACATGCTTCTCGATAAAGGAGTGGAGGTGCAGAAATACAACACTACGTGTCCGTTTGTAGAAAAAGTCTGGAACCGTGCTGAGAAACTTGGAAAAGATAATCACACGATTATTATTCACGGGAAACCGAAGCACGAAGAAACGCGAGCAACATTTTCACACAGTGCAAGCAATGGACAGTCAATTGTGATCAGCGACATGCGTGAAGCCCAAAAGCTGGGTGAGTATATATCTGGCAAAAAAAGCAAGGAAGAATTTTACGAAACGTTTGCTTGGAGATTTTCGGAAGGGTTTGATCCTGTAAAAGATTTACAGCGTGTTGGAGTAGTGAATCAAACAACCATGCTGGCAACCGAAACACAAGCGATAGCAGATTATTTCAAACAGGTCATGATTCAACATTACGGAATTGAAAATCTGAAGGATCATTTTGCAGACACCCGCGACACACTGTGTTATGCAACAAATGATAATCAGGACTCGACCTATCAATTACTTGAAACCACAGCTGATTTGGCGATTGTGGTTGGAGGTTACAACAGTTCCAACACATCGCACATTGTTGAATTGTGCGAACGAAAATTTCCAACCTACTTTATCAGTTCAGATCGCGAGATTATATCGAACACGGAGATTCACCATTTCGATTACCACAACAAGAAGAAACTTTTTACAAACGATTTCCTTCCAGAAAAAAAACCGCTGAATATTGTTCTCACCAGTGGAGCATCCTGCCCTGATACACTGGTGGATCGGGTAATGTTAAAAATTCTTTCTTTTTATAAGCAGACAAAGCAGGTGGAGGCCGTACTGCAAGAATTTAGTTAGTCAGAGCTGGTTTGAATTTGCTCTGCGCATTCTCTGCGATCTTCGCGACTCTGCAGTTAAAATCCCGATAGCTATCGGGATTAACTGCAAAGAGGGCAGAGATTTGCAGAGTTGGGAAGGGCCAAAAAAAATGCCAGACTGAACACGTCTCCGGCCGGAGTCATTGTTCAACCTGACAGGCTACTAAAATTTGAAAGCTTAGGCTTTCTTTTTCTTTTTAGTGTCTTCCACCCGCTTTCCGTTGCGGTGTTCACCCAGGATAATTACGTCCTTTGTGTTTTGATACAAACGGGCAGCCAAATTCATGGCTTCTTCGGTGTCCCGGATGAGAACGGTACCGGATTTTGCGCCTTTATTGCGAATTTCGAGGTACCAGCCATCTTTTTTCTTCAGTGGCAATGTTGGAGGTCTTCCCATGATAAATGTTTAATTAATAACCGAAAAACACGGTTTTTTGTTCGGGGCG
>DASTYM010000597.1:0-10196 GCA_035764995.1 Cyclobacteriaceae bacterium
AAGTTCATCACGCATCATCAACTTACTCGATAGTCAGGAGGACGTTCAGCAGAATGGCACGTATGCACCCGAAACAATTCAGGGCGAGGTTAAATTTGAAAATGTTTGGTTCGCTTATAATGAAGAGCAGTACGTGCTGAAAGATATTAATCTTGATATCAAAGCCGGTGAGACAATAGCATTTGTTGGAGCAACCGGTGCAGGAAAATCTTCTATCATCAATCTGTTGAGTCGATTTTATGAAATTAACAAAGGGTCTATCCGTGTTGATGGCGTTGATATTCGCGAATACGACATGGGTAAACTCCGGAAAAACATTGGAGTAGTATTACAAGACGTTTTCTTGTTTTCAGATTCGATCTATAACAATATAACGCTGGGCAATCCTGATGTTACGGAAGAAATGGTTTGGCACGCAGCTGACTTGGTTGGTGCACGCAGGTTTATCGAAAAACTTCCCGGCCAACTTTCGTACAATGTGATGGAGCGTGGAGCTACACTATCGGTTGGTCAGCGTCAATTGATCTCCTTCATCAGAGCTATGGTGTATGATCCGAAAATTCTTGTATTGGATGAAGCTACGTCATCTGTTGACAGTGAAACAGAAGAGATGATTCAGCAGGCGATCGGGAAAATGATGAATGGCCGAACGTCTATCGTGATTGCACACCGCCTGTCGACAATTCAAAAAGCTAATAAAATTTTAGTACTGGATCATGGCGAAATTAAGGAAGTTGGCCGCCATGATGATCTTTTACAGCAAGACGGTTACTATTCCCAGCTTTACAAGATGCAATACAAGGAGTTTGCCTGAGAATCAGGCAGTTGAAGCAAAAGAATTATATTTGCTTTAATGCGATTTACAAAAATCATATTTATTATCGTTTGCCTGGTTCTGATAGAAACGGGTCTTGTTCATGCGCAGAAAAGCAAAGTGACGCACTCCAGGGCACACAATAAAAATCCAATCAAAATGCCCCGATCAAAGGCGAAAACGGTTTGCCCCATTTTTGAAGATACAGGATTTCCATACCAGGGGATCGGATTCAAATTTGGCGACCCTCTTGCAATCACATATAAGTATTATCCCAACAAGCATTTAGCATTTGCTGCAGATTTTGGCAGGTCAGCAAGCGGCTTATACAGTACTTACTATAGAGAACTTTTCGATACTGAAATTCCTGATCCGGGTGATACGCTTAACTATTACTCACACAAGGTAAAAGCTGATTGGGTTGGAGAAGTTAAATTATTATATCACATGGATGGAGATAAAATCTCTCCCGGGCTTCAAATTTATATAGGTGCAGGATGGGAGTTCCGCAGCCTCGCCATTCAATATGATTATGTGGCTCAAACCACTCCAGATGAAACGAATTTTTTTGATGCTGAAGTGAATCGTTTTACCCAGGGAGTGGAGGGCGTGCTGGGAATAGAATACTCCTATTTTAAATTGCCCATCTCTGCCTTCATGGAAATGGAGTATTACATTGATGTGATGAAAGATCCGGGCTGGAGAAAACTTCAGGGTGGAGTTGGTATCCGTTATATATTTTAAAATATCTGTTAATGGTTAATAGTTAATCGTGAAAAAAGAACTAGTAACGATTAACGATTCTGTCTACTCACTGACCTCTGCTTCATCAACTTGAATTTGTTTCTCGTAAAGTTCTTTGTAGAAACTTCCTTTTTCAAGAAGCGATTCATGTGTGCCTTCTTCTACTTTCTTACCATCCACCAAAACAATGATCTTATTTGCGAGTTTAGCAGACGATACGCGGTGTGAAATAATAATTGTAGTGCGCCCAAGCATGATCCGCTTCAGACTATTTAAAATGTTACTCTCCGTTTTTGTATCTACAGCAGAAAGCGCATCATCGAGCATTAAAATTTTTGGTTCGCGAACCAGCGCGCGTGCAATGGAGACACGTTGTTTCTGTCCGCCTGAAAGGGTAATGCCTCTTTCACCAACGCGCGTTTGGAAACCATTCGGGAAAGCCATGATGTTTTTGTAAACATCTGCATCCTTTGCAGCGCTGATTACTCTTTCTTCATGTGTATCAGTTAAACCGAAAGCAATGTTATTGTGAATGGTATCGCTGAACAGAAACACGTCCTGTGGAACATAACCCAGTTGCGTTCGCAAACTATTCAGGTTATAATGTTCTATGGGAATATCATCAATCAATACTTCACCTTCCCGGGCATCGTACATCCGGGCAACCAGGCTGGAAATGGTACTTTTTCCTGATCCGGTGGTTCCAATAATGGCCAGCGATTCACCAGGATTAACCGTGAACGAAATATCGGTGAGGGCTTTTATCCCGGTATCCGGATAGGTAAACCCTACATTTTTGAATTCTATTTTTCCCTGGATATCGCGAACCAAATCTTTTTGTGAGATGATGTTGTTCTGGGTTTTTAAAAACTCATTGATCCGTTTTTGTGATGCTTCTGCCTGAGACAACAAACTACTTGTCCATCCTAACAAGGTAACTGGCCACGTGAGGAGGTTGACGTAGATAATAAATTCAGCAATGTGACCGTAAGTAAGATTTCCATTGATGACTTCAGTACTTCCAGCGTAGATGGTTAAAATGGTACTTAACCCGATCAGGGCGAGTACTAATGGGAAGAAAAGAGATTGAACCTGTGTGAGTTTAAGAGATTGTTGCTTGTACTCCTCTGATTCGATGGCAAACTTTCGTGTCGATTCTTCTTCGCGATTAAATGACTTCAACACGCGAATACCACTGAACGCCTCCTGAACAAACGTGGAAAGTTTTGATTGACTCTTCTGGATTTTTTCCGAACGTCTCTCAATAATATTGTTCACAAAGAAAATACTGATCGAAAGGAGCGGAAGAGGCATTAACGAATACCAGGTCAACTTCGGACTGATGTAGAACATGAATGGAACAAGCAACGCAAACAATGAAACCAGTTGTAACCCATACATGATCACAGGTCCCAGGTACATGCGCACACGGTTCACATCTTCTGAAATCCGGTTCATCAAATCACCGGTGTTGTTTCTTCTGTAAAAACTGAGAGGGAGCGATTGATAATGTTCAAAAATTTCATTCTTCAAATCATATTCAACATAACGCGACATGACAATCAGCGTTTGACGAACGAGGTAAAGAAAGAAGCCTCTTAACAAGGCCATCACCACAATCAATCCCGCATACAGAAAAATGCCAAATGCAAATACATTGAAGAATTCGTTTTGAAGTTTCAGGCCTTCAAACGAACGATAGACTCTGATATTTTCGGTGACTAAATCAATCGAATGACGAACTAATTGCGCAGGAATAATTTGAAAAATCGTGGAGATGATGACGAAGATCGTCCCCCAAATCAAATAGCCTTTGTGCTGTCGTAAATATTTATTGAGATACTGAAGTTCCTTCATTTAAAACATCCAATTTTTCGAGCCCTTTTATCCCCCAAAATGACCTCCATAAAGTTCTGGATTTAGAGCAAATCAAAGTAAAAAATTCTGCCAACTGTTCTACATACGAAAGAATCATCCAAAGGTTTATGCAAACGATTTAGTGCAAGGAAAAACGAACATTTTCGGATAACTTTGCGCGTCCTTTCGAGAGACTTTAACGCGTTAAAAGTAACACAATCAAATCTAAAACTTATCCCATGGAGATTAAAGAACTAGAAAAAGTGGAGCAGGCGGGTATCTTCGGAAAGCTTGCTGAATTAGGTCACGAGCAAGTAGTGTTTTGTCAAGATGAAGCTACTGGTCTGAAAGCAATTATCGGTATTCACAACACGGTGTTAGGTCCTGCATTGGGCGGAACACGTATGTGGAACTATGCCACAGAACAGGAAGCGATTACTGATGTGTTACGGTTGTCACGCGGTATGACTTTCAAGGCATCCATCAGCGGATTAAACCTGGGTGGTGGAAAAGCTGTCATCATTGGCGATGCAAAAACAATGAAGACCGAAGCTTTCCTGAGAAGATTTGGAAAATTTGTGAACAGCCTCAACGGTAAATACATCACTGCAGAAGACGTGAACATGAAAACTGTAGACATGGAATACATCTCCATGGAAACAAAACATGTTACCGGTTTACCTGAATCAAATGGCGGTGGTGGAGATCCTTCTCCTGTAACTGCTTATGGTGTGTATTTAGGTATGAAGGCCGCTGTGAAGAAGGTTTACGGAAACGATAGCCTCTCAGGAAAGAAAGTTGCTGTACAAGGTGTTGGACAAGTTGGAATGCATTTAGTGGAACACCTGGTGAAAGAAAATGCATCAGTGTTCATTACTGATATTAATGAAGAGAAAGTAAAAGCACTAGCACAGAAATTTGGTGTTAAAGCTGTTGGAATGGACGATATCTATGATCTGGATACTGACATCTACGCTCCATGTGCTCTCGGTGCTACGTTGAATGATACTACCATTCCACGTTTGAAGTGCCGCGTTATCGCAGGTGCTGCGAACAACCAGTTGAAAGATGAAATGAAGCATGGCTACATGCTCATCGATCGTGGTATCACTTATGCCCCCGATTTTTTGATTAATGCAGGTGGTTTGATCAACGTATACAACGAATATTTAGGAAACTACAACCGCGACAGAGTATTCGCGCAAGCTGAAGGTATCTACAATACCTGTTTGAACATCTTCGCTGTTGCGGAAGCCGAAAAAATTAACACCCAGGAAGCAGCCATCAAATTGGCCGAAAGAAGAATCGAGGAAGTTGGCCGGGTTCGCGTACCCCGTTAATTTTAGGCACTAGTCAGTAGTCATTGGTCATTGGTAGAAAAACTAATGACTGATGACTGATGACTAATGACTAATGACTATTTTTGCCCCGTTCATTGAAACCATGCTCAATCGTAGAAGTCTTCGGGTAAAAGTTATGCAAACCCTCTTTGCTTACCAGCAATGTAAGGATGCAGATTACACATTAGCCATCGATACCATTGAAGAGGCATTCGCTCCTGATCTCAATTCGATGGAAGTTCAGGATAAGAAAGAGCTAAACAAGCAAAAAGCCCTGGCGATTAAAGCGTTTGAGAAAGCTTTTGAAAAAGGCGAATCATCCGTTGAGCATGAAAACGATCGCATCCAGAAATCAGTAAACAGCGCGCTCTCCCTCTACGCAAAAATCGTTAAGAAGGATTTTGATTTTCTTCGGAAGGGGCTGGTGCTGGAATCAGAAAAAATTTACAATCACTACATCTCCGTATTGTCGCTGGCTGTTGCGTTAGCAGAGGCTGCAGATGCCGACAAAAAAATAAATCATTCCAATTTTTTAAAGAATGTCTGGATTAAAGCGTTAGCCGGCAGTGACGAATTGAAAAAGGAATCGTTGCGAATCGGGATCCCATGGAATAAAAATTTTGACAGAGTTCGCCAGTGGTTGAAAGATGTTGTTCGCCAGGACTCTGAGTACCTCAATTACCTCGATAAGAAATCACCTTCACTGGAAGATCAGAAGAAACTGATGAATCATTTGTTGAGAAGAGTAATTCTTGGGAAGACCAGCATCAATGATTTTTTCGAAGAGGAAATTCTTTACTGGGCCGAAGACCATGACATTGTGAAGGGCATGGTGGAGAAAACGATCAAGTCATTCAATCCTGAAAAAGATAAAGCCATCCAGCTTCATGTGTTATCACTGAATTGGGAAGATGATCGCGATTTTATCGAAAGGCTTTTCACAGAAGGTTCATCGTTGGAGGAGAAGTACAAAGAATTAATTGCCAGCAACACCCGTAACTGGGAGGTTGAACGCTTGCCGCTCACCGACAGAATTATCCTTGAGATGGCCATTGCAGAATTAATCACCTTCCCGAACATACCTGTAAAGGTGACCATGAACGAATACATCGAGCTTGCAAAAAATTACAGCACACCGAAAAGCCGGCAGTTCATCAATGGAATTTTAGATGTGATTTCAAAAGAATTAAAAGCAGCAGGCACGGTCAAAAAAAGCGGTCGCGGATTGATCGACAACAAGTAGGCTGTTAAAAAACTGTTAAAATCCTGCAGTTATATAGCTCAAAATGTCTGCAAGCGTAATTTTGCAGAATAGGGCTTAAAATTTCACTAGAATTCATCGTGAAATCGTGGTAAATCCAAAAAATCCTGATGAAATTTGAAGTCCTATGAGTAAAAAAAGTGGAAATGCATTGATGGCGTTCTTGCTCGGAGCAGCGACAGGCGCAATCCTCGGTATTCTGTATGCGCCAGACAAAGGGGTTCATACACGGCAAAAGCTCTCTTTTCAATTAGAGAAGTATAGGGGCATGCTGCAGAGTTTGGTGAATGACTTAATTGACGGGAAAGAAACTCCCCTTACCTCGGAAGCGAAGTCGCAGGGGCAAAAGGTGGTCGATGAAGCCAAACTGAAGGCCGAAAAACTTTTAGAAGATGTTGATGAACTTTTAGATCAAATAAAAGGTAAGAAAGGATAGTAGTAATTTTTTAAAATCTGTGATAGAGAGTATGAAAGCTAAATTGATTTTATTGATTGTTGTGACAGCACTGGCTACTTCGTGTAGAGACAAGGAAGCTGAGAAGAAAATTGCCGCACTTGAAGCCCGCTTGTCTGAGTTAGAGGGTAAGAAAAATTCGCCCGCATTATCACAAACTCCTCAACCAACGCAACCAGAAGTGAAACCAGAAGGACCACTACCTGTTTTTCAATTTGAAACTACAGATCATGACTTTGGAACAATTAAGGAGGGGGAGAAAGTAACTTACACTTATAAATTTAAAAACACCGGTGATGCTCCCCTGATCGTTCAGGAGGCAAAAGGTTCATGCGGTTGTACAGCATCCGATTGGTCAAAGATGCCAATCCCCCCGGGTGGAGAAGGATTTGTGAAAGCTGAATTCGACAGCAACGGCAAACCTAATGTCCAAAACAAAACAGTCACTGTGACTGCCAATACCTGGCCGAAACAAACCGTCCTGAAATTTAAAGCGATGGTTATGCCGAAAGCTGATAGCGGACCAGTGAAATAAATTTCTTGTCTTCTGTGGTAAAGAGATCAACATCCCAATCTGATAACAGATTGGGATGTTTTGTTTTATTACAATAACTTTGAAGCTTCAATTACTAATTATGATAAACGCAATTCTATTACAAACACAATCAAATCCCTGGTCGTCCTTTATATTCTTTGGTGCCATTATTCTGGTGTTTTATTTCTTTATGATCCGCCCGCAGCAGAAAAAGGCAAAGGATGCCAAGAAATTTGCTGATGAAATTAAAAGAGGTGATTACGTGGTGACGATCGGTGGAGCTCACGGGCATGTAGCTGAACTGGAGGGCGATACCTTTATTCTGGAAGTAGAGAAAGGTGGAAGAATCCGCTATAATAAATCAGCAATCTCGATGGAATCAACGAAAGCAGCAGCTGCTAAAAAATAAACGTGGGTTTCATAACCTCGATATTTGATCTTTTACGCTTCAATAAAAAAAACTGGAAGGCCGTAGTGTTGTGCATATTTGCCGCTACGGTCTTTTGGTTTTTTAATGCCCTCAACAAAAACTATTCTGCTAATATTAGCTTCCCGCTGGATTTTGATTATGACCAGGAACACTATGTTCCTGTAAAAGCACTACCAACATCGGTGCGTATGAACGTAAGCGGCCTTGGGTGGGATTTATTTCGAAAAAGTGCCGGACTGAAAGTTCCTCCACTTATTATTCCATTAGAAAAGCCAACCGAGGTAACTAAAATTGTGGGGAGCACATTGCCCGCATTGTTCTCAACGCAGTTAGAAGGACTTCAGATTAACTTTGTGTTGTCTGACACATTAAATGTAGAAATTGATGAGAAGGCGAGGAGAAAATTCAATTTGAAAGTTGATTCAGTTTGGAAATACCTGAATCGCGACTTCGGTGTTATCAACGAAATCAAACTGGTGCCTGATACCGTGTGGGTTGAAGGGCCTGAAAAATTTATCAACCAGCTTCCTGAAACAATTGCCCTTGCATTGCCCGAACGGAACATTGATAGTGATTTTATCGGAGAGGTTGAAATTGTTTTTCCGAATAACAATGTGATCAAACGAAACCCACCGGTTGTGGAGATTTCCTTTGATGTTGAAAAGCTGATGGAGATTAATGACCAGGTTCAGTTGAAAATAATAAACGCATTGCCCCGTGTACGATCTGGTTCCAATGAAACGCATGTCAATTGTACATTTAGACTACCTGTAAGCCTGGTCAAGACACTTTCCGTTGATTCGCTTAAAGCGATTATCGATTTGAAGGATGTTTCCCAGGGAAGTCATAAACTTGTTCCGCAAATAATCGGGCTACCGAAGCAGGCCCGTGTCATAAAAGTCGATACCGTTTTGGTAAATTTCTAAACGTTGAAAAAATCGTTGCAAATAGGGATTACCGGGGGCATTGGTTCCGGTAAAAGTACTGTGTGTCGCATATTCAGCACCCTGGGAGTACCCGTTTATGATGCTGACAGCCGAGCGAAATCCTTAATGACCACCGATGGAATATTGATGTCACAGATCAAGAAAGAATTCGGAGTTTTGTCGTTTCGTTCGGACGGAAGTCTTGATCGTGAGTACCTGGCGAGAACTGTTTTTCATGATCAGGAGAAGTTGGCAATACTCAATAAGCTCATCCACCCACGGGTGGGAGTTGATTATGAGCGATGGGTAAGTGAACAAAAAAGTGATTATGTGCTGAAAGAGGCGGCCTTATTATATGAGGCGAAGTCGTACCAGCAATTGGATAAAATTATTGTGGTACATGCACCAGCAGAAATCAGGATTAAGCGAGTTCTGCAACGTGACCCGCAGCGAACAAGGCAACAGGTTGAAGATATTATTAAAAACCAGATGCCAGATGATGAAAAATTGGCGTTGGCAGATTATGAAATTATGAATGACGAGAACAGTTTGATAATCCCGCAGGTCCTCGAGCTTCATGAAGTTTTCAAATCGATAATAAAGTAAAATTGTAATGAATCCTTTTTCGAAAAAGGGTGTTACATCACGAATATAAATAGTATGCGATCTTTTTTGAGAAATGTTTTAGGTTTCCTTCTTATTGCTTCAGTAGCTTTTGAATTCTCGTCATGTGGAACAAAAGACGATGCGTTTGCCGCCCGGGCTCGCCAAAGTGGGCCTGTGCAAGCGGATGGATTTATTGTAAGTCCACAAAATATCAGTGAAAAAATTGAAGTACCCGGTTCTCTTTTACCAGCCGAGCAGACTCAAATCAAATCGGAAGTTAATGGGAGAATTGTTCAGCTAAATATTCAGGAGGGATCTGTCGTACAAAAAGGAGCTCTGCTTGTAAAACTGTTTGATGGCGATTTGCAAACACAACTCAAGAAACTGGAGGTTCAGTTACAAATAGCAAAAAAGACACAAGAACGACAGGGTGAATTATTGAAGATCAATGGAATCAGTCAACAGGAATATGATCTGGTGGAACTAAACGTTCAGACCCTGAACGTTGATATTGAAGCAACCAAGATCGCCATTGCTAAAACTGAAATCAGGGCACCCTATGCAGGTCAGGTTGGTCTCCGAAGCGTGAGCTTGGGTACTTATATCGCGCCAGCCGATGTTATTACCACACTCCGACAGGTCAATGAATTAAAACTGGAATTTTCTATCCCGGAGAAATATGCGAAAGAAATTCAAAAAGGCGATAAAGTTTCGTTTCGTGTGGATGGCGGTTCCCAGGCTCATCAGGCTGTTGTGATGGCAACGGAAAATAGTGTGGAACAATCTACCCGTACCCTTCGCGTAAAGGCCCTTGTGAAGAATAATCATCCTGAATTGGTTCCTGGTATTTTTGCCAGGGTAAATCTGCAATTAGGAGAGGACAAGCATGCACTACTGGTGCCAACACAATCTGTTATCCCGAACGCACGCAATAAACAGGTAATTCTTCTTAAAAAGGATAGTGCAGTTTTTACTGTAGTGGAAACTGGTCTTCGCGATTCCGCGTTTGTACAAATAGTGAGTGGCCTGAAAGCCGGAGATACAGTTATCACCACGGGTTTGATGGTTATTCGCCCCAATGCCAAAGTGAAAGTATCTCAAGTAGCTTCAAAACAGTAGTCAACTTAAATTATCAGTTATGAATATTTCTGAATTAAGTTTAAGACGTCCCGTATTAGCGATTGTGATGAACATCGTCATCGTGGTATTTGGTATAATCGGATTTAAAT